>WQUG01000037.1 GCA_009785855.1 Actinomycetes bacterium | reverse complement strand
AACAGGCGCATCAGGTCGTCTTCGAGCGAGAGGTAGAACTGCGAGAGTCCCGGGTCGCCCTGGCGCCCGCTGCGTCCGCGCAGCTGGTTGTCGATGCGCCGTGAGTCATGGCGCTCGGTACCGATGACGGCCAGCCCGCCTGCCTCGACGACCTTGATATGCTCTTCGTCACAGGTCTTCTTGATCTCGGGCAGATACTTCGCCCGCTCCTCGTCGGTGGCCTCTTCCGGATCGATACCCTTGGCGCGCAGGATGTCGTTGACGAGGTAGTCCGGGTTGCCGCCTAAGATGATGTCGGTGCCGCGCCCGGCCATGTTCGTCGCGATCGTGACCGTACCGAGGCGCCCAGCCTGAGCGACGATCAGGGCCTCCTTCTCGTGCTGTTTCGCGTTCAGGACGCTGTGCTTGATGCCGCGCTCATTGAGCAACTGCGAGAGATGCTCGGAGTGCTCGATCGAGATCGTGCCGACCAGACAGGGCTGGCCCTTATCGTGGCGCTCTTTGATGAAGTCCGCCACGGCGTTGTACTTCGCTTCGACCGTACGGTAGACCAGGTCGTTGCGGTCCTCGCGGATCATCGGCATGTTCGTCGGGATGACCACGACCGGCAGCTTGTAGATCTCGCGGAACTCCTTGTCCTCGGTCACGGCCGTGCCGGTCATACCCGAGAGCTTGTCATACATGCGGAAGTAGTTCTGCAGGGTGATCGTCGCAAGCGTCTGGTTCTCCTCGCGCACCGTGACGCCTTCTTTAGCCTCGATGGCCTGATGCAGACCCTCGCTGTAGCGACGGCCCGGCAGCACGCGTCCCGTGAACTCGTCGACGATGAGCACCTCGCCATCGCGCACCATGTAGTTGACGTCACGATGGAAGAGATACTGGGCGGAGAGCGCCTGCTTGAGATGGTTGGCAAGCTGCCCGGAAGGGTCGCCGTAGATGTCCTTGATGTTGAGCATGCGCTCGACTTTCGTGATGCCTTCTTCGGTCGGCGCGCAGGTGTGCTTGGCCTCGTCAAGCTCGAAGTCCTCGTCTTCGACCAGGCGCGGCATGACCCGCGCGAAGTCACGGTAGAGGCTTGCGGACTTCTCCCCCGCCCCGCTGATGATGAGCGGTGTCCGCGCTTCGTCGATGAGTATCGAGTCGACCTCGTCGACGATCGCGAAGGCATGTCCACGCTGGACGCGATCGGAGCCGAGCGTGACCATGTTGTCACGCAGGTAGTCGAAGCCGAACTCAGAGTTCGTGCCATAGGTGACATCGGCCGCGTAGGCAGGCTTGCGCTCATCGGGGCTCATCTCGGTCTGGATCAGACCGACCTTCAGGCCCAGGAACTTATAGATACGGCCCATCCAGACCGAGTCACGGCTGGCCAGATAGTCGTTGACCGTGACGACATGGACGCCCTCCCCGGTCAGTGCGTTGAGGTAGACGGCTGCCGTGGCCACGAGCGTCTTGCCCTCGCCGGTCTTCATCTCGGCGATCTTGCCGTCATTGAGCACCATCGCGCCGATCAGCTGCACGTCGAAGTGGCGCTGGCCGATCGTACGTTTTGCGGCCTCGCGAGCCGCCGCGAAGGCCTCGGGTAAGACGTCGTCGAGGGCCTCTCCGTCAGCGACCCGCGCTTTCAGCTTCTCCGTCAGCTTCGGGAAGTCCTCGTCTTCGAGCTTCTCCATCTCCGGTTCAAGGTCGTTGATCTTCGTCACGAGCTTCCAGTAGCCCTTGAGTTCTTTCCCCTCGCCGAACGAGAGGGCTTTTTCGAGCACGTTTGCCATTGGTCTGCTTTCTTGATCGGGTCACGACAGGGTGTGAATACAGCGTTTGATTTTAACATAGCTGCGCCCTGCCATGCGACAGGACGCAGCTTCTTCACAGAACAGCAGCGCCTCGGCGGGGCTCTCTGATCGGGATACCCGTCCGTGATCTTTCCCCTGAGGCGTCATGCGGTCCGATCAGACATCAGGCGGCGGATTGACCGGCCAGGCGTGAGAACAGGTCGTTGAGTTCCTGGCTCGGTTCGATCCCCAGTTCACGTTCGAGCGTGCGGCGGCACTGCTCGTAGGAAAGCAGCGAGTCATCACGACGCCCCTCCAGCGCGTAGGCGTGCATCGCGAGACGATAGAGTTCCTCGCAGCTGGGATCGGCGCTCAGGCCTCGCTCTATGAAGGGCAGGGCCAGAGAGGAGTGACGGGATGCCAGAGCCTGGTGTGCCACGAGCAGCATGATCTCGACGAAGGTCTTGCGATAGAACAGGCGCAGGGCAGCCACCGGCTCACTGTCGCGATCTGCCGGCAGGAGCTCGCCCTGGTAGAGGGTCAGGAGCTCGTCGGCGAACTTGAAGCAGCGCTCGTCATCGCCGCGATAGGCAGCGTCCTTGATGCGCAACACGAGCCGATCGAAGTCCCCCAGGTCAGAGGAACAGTACCCCGTCAACAGAGCGCAACGCCCCCCGTTGCAGCTGAAGGGGAAGCGCTCGGGGGGGCAATGTTGCCGGGGAAGCTTTGGCCCATCGGCCATGAAGGACGCCTTCAGGGCGTTCCAGGTCACATAGAAGTTGTTCAGCGCCCGCTCTTCGGTCTGCTGAGGCCACAGCTCGGCCATGATCTTCGCCCGGGATACCTCCCTGCCCCGCGCGCATACGAGGACGATGAGCAGGGCGCGCACCTTGTTGCGACGCAGGCGCTCGAGATCGATCCGGATCCCCCTGCGCCTGACCTGCAGCCCGCCGAAGAACTGGATGCGCAGCGCATGCCCGGAGTCCAGAACGGGATCCGCGAAGAACGCGGGCGCAGCGCCGGTCTTCTGCAGCGAGCGCTTGCTTTCCTCAAGCAGACTGCGCACATAGACAAGACGCGCGTCCAGCAAGCGGCGGGCGCCGGCAGACAGCGCCTCGTCAAGACCCATTGAGATCAGCAGTTCGATGAAGTGCGGATGGGCGCGCGCTACCAGCAGGATGACAAAAGAGACGTCGTCGTCAGTGAGGAGGTCGCCCAGCTGATCAAGCGCTGCCTGATCGGGTCGGCAGAGTGCCACGAGCGCGAGCGCGACCAGGCGCAGGGCCTTGTGCGAAGCCAGCAACAGGCCCCCTTCTTTCAAGGTACGGATCGCCAGCTCACTCTCCCCGGAAGCGAGCTGAGCCGAGGCAAGGAGCACGCGCGCCCGCATCTGCAGCCCGCCGTGCCCCGTCGCTTCACAGAGTCCGAAGAACTCCTCGGCTTGCATGCTCCCGAGGCAGGCGCCGTCGAGCATCTGCTCGAGCATCAGGACAGCGAAACGCCGGCTGAGATGCTCGATCTGACTTTGACCGCACAGGTCAGCGGACTGGAGCAGATCAAGATCGGCGCGCGCATCGCTCAGGTGCCCGTGCGCGACCTGAAGAGCGCAGCCCACGAGCGCCGGATCGCCCACTGCAGAAGCACGGAGCGTGTCGGTCGTACTCAGGCGGACTTCAGCCTGGACAAGTTTTCCCTGCGAAAGAAAGCATCGCGCGAGACGACAGGACAGGAGCGCTTTCAGGTCAGACGCAGGGGCAGGACGCTGGGTGTTCTGGGTATGCTCCAGAGGGACGAGCTGCATGAGTTCACGACGGACGTCACCCGTCCGATAGGTCTCGATCCACGTCGCGTGGAGCCGGGCCCGCTGACGCTGCTCGTCGGTGACCGCTCGCTCGATCGCGCGGAGGGCGTGCTGCAGGGCGCCGTCAAGGTCGCCGATATTGAAGCTCAGACGCAGCCCCAGGAGTGATTGCTCGCAGTTCAGGCCGCCGCAGCTCAGGCTCATTGAATCCTCAAGACACCGGAAGGCCTGCTGGGCGGACTCCAGGTCCGTACAGGCCAGATGGATCATGACCTCGAGCTCGGTCGTCAGCTGCAGGAGGCGCGCAGGGACGTCGTCCTCCATGATCCTTTGCGCTGCTCTGATATGTTCACAGGACGCGTCCAGTCTGCCGCAGCGCAGATAGCAGCGCGCAAGTATCACCAGCAGGGGCGCCTCAAAGCGCCGATCCGGTACCGACAGTTTCTCGAGCGTGCGCAGAACGCGCCGCGCGAAAGCCAGCGAGAGTTCAGGGTAGAGCTTCCAGAACACGAGCGTGAGTTCATTGAGCTCATCAGAGCTACCCTCAAGAACGAGTCTGTCCAACAGGCCGATGAACTCCGACTGTTTGCTGATGAGAGAAAGTCCGCAGTGTGTCGTTTCCATAACGATTACTCCCTTGTTCAGATCCGCGCCTCGGTACCCCTCTCCCGGGGATCTGCGCAGACTTTTTTGTAGCAAATTAGGATCGCGTTTTCAAATACTTATGTCGGAGGCCGCGATTTAGGTATACCCGGTGTAAGAAACCGGTAAGAACGCGCCGGTGAACGGCCATCTTGCCGCTGCGCGCAAAGTACGATAGTATTAACTTCCGTGCGGAAGTGGCTCAGTTGGTAGAGCACAACCTTGCCAAGGTTGGGGTCGCGGGTTCGAGCCCCGTCTTCCGCTCCAAGGATTGACAACGGCAGACGGGCGAGAACCCGAGAGGGCAGAACAGTCCAGAGGACTGTTCTGGGCCGAGCTTCGCGAGGCCTCGTGGATTGGCGCAGCCAAGACACGCGAGCCCCGTCTTCCGCTCCAAGGACACTCTGATGAGATCGGCCCGAACACGCGAGTCGATCTTGTTTTCTGTAGGCGGCGATGTGGCCAAGCGGTAAGGCAGGGGCCTGCAAAGCCCTTATCCCCGGTTCGATTCCGGGCATCGCCTCCAAACTCGTTTCCCTTACGCTTGTCTCTCTCAGATCAGCCCTCGCGCGGGAACTTCTGAACAGCGTGGCGCTCGGCCAGCTGTATGAAGGTGATCGCACCGATGATGATCAGGCCTCCGATGATCAGGTTCTGTGTGAGCGGCTGCCCGAAGAACACCGCCGCTCCGATACCCGCCGCGACCGGCTCAAGCATCGCCGTCACGCTCGCCCGCGTCGCATCGATCGTGCGCAGGGCCACAAGGAAGGCTCCGAAGGGCAGCACGGTCGAAAAGGCCGCCAGGGCCAGGATAGGCAGCGCTGTTCGTGGCGCAGCCAGCGGGGCGAACACCCGCGCCGGCCCGAGCACGATGTTCCAGAGCAGGGCAGAGAACAGCAGGCCATAGAAGAGCTTGGAGAAAATGTCGATGCGCGCCGGTCCCCGGTCCCCCATCACGCCATAGAGCCCGAAGGCGACCGCCGAGGCGACGCCCCAGAAGATACCCCGCGCAGACACGGACAACGCGCCTTGGTTGAAGACGCCGACCACGACCGCGCAGCCCAGTATCGCGACACCGACCCCGATGATGATGGCCGGACTCAGCTTCTCCCGGAAAAGGATCACCCCGACCAGCAGGGTGAAGATCGGGGCCATGTACTCCATGAGTATCGCGGGCGCAACGCCGGAGATCTGTATGGACTGCAGGTAGGTGAAGTTCATACCCGCAAGCGCGATCGCCCCGAAGGGCACGAGGAAGAGCAGGTCGCGACCGGGCTGCGAGAGCTTGAAGGAGCGGCGGCGCGTCACAAGGAGCAGCAGGAACAGGACCGCCAGCGCACAGCTCGTACGTATGCCGGTCAAGGTCGCGGGATCGATGGAGCTGGAGCGGTAGAGCCCCTGCGAGATGAGCCCGCCCGCCGCCCACCCAAGGGCTGCAAGTGCCGCGAACGCATACCCGAGCAGTGGGTGGCCCCTGTTCATATCTTCCTTTCCCTGGAGCGTTGACAAGAGACCTCATTCTAGCGTATCTGTAAATCAGGCCTCAATACCTCGCCTTGCCTGCGCTTGCGCCTCTGGCGCGGACACGATAGACTATCTAAGCTATCTACTCTTGTCGGAGTGGCGGAATGGCAGACGCGCTAGCTTGAGGGGCTAGTGCCTGAAAGGGCGTGAGGGTTCAAGTCCCTCCTCCGACACCAACCCTGCAATAAAGTGAACGGGACTTGAACCCGATGTGAACAGCTCCGCCGAAGCGGAGCTGTTCTACCGTAACGCATCAAAAAGGAAACTGCGTTACTTACGCCGTCTACAGCGATTCGATCTTGAAATCGCTCAAGTTGATCCAGCTGGCCGGATCGGCGCCGCCGACCTTGAACTCGGTGACCTCCCAACTGCTCGTGCCACCCTCGGTCTTGAGTGCCAGACCGTATTCGTCATCGATCCAGAACTTGATGGACGCCCCGCCGAAGCTGTAGGAATATCCCGTGCACTTCTGGCCGGCGATGGTCTCTGAGCCGAGCTTCTTGGGCTTGATCAGATCGTTGTCCTTCAGGAGCATGCTCTGCGTAAGACCGAAGTTCATCAGGATGCTGAAGAGCATGCCGGTGTTGCTGCTTGAAGCCGAACCCTGATCCTGCCCGGTCTTGTCGGCAGTGTTGAGCGTATAGGTCTTGTTCGCAGCGAAGTCGACATAGGTGACGTTGTCTGAGCCGTCCATCTGTGTGATGAGCACCTTGTCCTTGATGTAGAGCTCGCGCGAGGAATTGGCCTCGCCGTCGCCGCTGCTCATCTTCATCGTGAAGTCGTAGTTGGTCATCTTGGCCTTGATCTCGTCCTGGGCCGCGAAGAGAGAGCCCGTGACCGAGCTGCTCTTGCTGGAGTCTTTGCTCGCGTTCTCGGCCTTCTTCAGAGCCTCGTCGATCAGCGTTGACTTCTTGGCGCCGCAGCCGGCGAGCGCCAGCGTCAGTGCGATGGCCAGAGTCAGTGCAAGTAGTCGTTTCATGGTTCCGCTCTCCTTCTACTGTCCCGGGTTGTAAGGCGGCTGCTGGGGGGGCTGCTGCTGCTGGGGGGGCTGCTGTGACTGCGGTGGCTGCTGGTCCTGTCCGAAGCCCTGCTGCTTGGCGAAGTCGTCGAGCTTGGTCGCTGCCTTGGCCGCCATCGGGCCGATGATGGGCAACTCGACCTGCTTGTAGTTCCAGGCGGTGATGACGATGTAGATGATCAGAACTGTGATAGCCAGTGAGACGATCAACCAGATCGTCCCCACAAGGGCGAAGAGACCCCAGCCGTGACCGGTCGCGACGTTCAGCGCGCTGGTAAAGTCAGTCACTCTCGGCGTCGTGGCCCACATCAGAATCGAGAAGATGATGTCCAATGCTGCAAGGACGATGCCGATGCCGGCGGCCTGCACCGCGTGGAACTTCACGAATCCGCTTTTCTTCTCCAGGAAGAAGAAGACGAGCGGCACGACCCAGGCGAACCAGCCTATATAGCCCAGAACTGAGACCCGGGCAGTGCTGGCGGACGCCCCGATGACGATATACATGATCAGGACCAGCACATTTGCTTCCATGCCCAGCGATGACTTGTGCGGTTGTACTGTTGTTGTCTTCATTTCGATCTCCTTTTTGTCGAGGCCTACCCTATGATCATAGCCCTTGTAAAGGGCTCAGTCGCGTTGAATTCTGTCGAAAAACTCAACGCGTGCGGAAAAAGTGTGGGATCCTGTCCGCGGGAGGTGTTGCTCACTGCGCGCGCGCCTGGAACCAGGCGGCGACATCCTGGCGCTTCTCGACTCCCAGCTTGGCCAGCAGACTGCTGACATGGCTTCTGACCGTGCCCTCGGTGATGAAGAGCTCGGCTGCGATACGGTCGGTCGTGGCCCCCTCGCGCAGGAAGTTGAGCATCTCGGTCTCTCGTTTCGTCAGGGAGAACTCTGCGATCACCCCGCCCAGGACCGGATCGACGTCAGTGGGCAGCCCCAGCTTCTGGCGGATGTCACGTTCGCACTGGTCGAGCTCAGCGGCGCTCAGGCTCAGCTTCCGGGCGACGTTGCGCCGTGTCGTTCCCTCGATCAGGAGCTGGGCGGCCTCCATCTCGCGCGGCGTCAGCCCGGCGTCGGCCAGCGCCGGCGTCGGGGCAGGGCGAGCGTACTTGCGCGAAAGGATGAAGGCCATGCTCAGGGTAAAGCCCAGAAGAGCGTAGTCCTTGAGGGGGAAGTTGACGTTGCGCACCGCGATGTCGATGATGTCGATGATCGCGGTCAGTCCGACGAAGATCAGCATGACATAGACGATCCCCGCCTCCGTGCTCAACAGATAGTTCAGGAGTCTTGTGCCCAGCCCCGGGCGCGCCTGTCCGCCGTCCGTAAGGTTGGACGCGCTCCGTAGTATCAGCCGCGCGACCCCGAACACGACGGCATAGGCAAGAAAGACGATGGTCGTATAGCGCCAGACCGTCACCAGACCATAGGCGAACCATATCGGGAAGAACCACTGAACGACCGCCAGAAGCGCGCTGAAGACGCCGTAGGCCGTGGTGATCTTCGAGATCTTGCCGGCCAGGATCGTCTCAAGAAAGGCGACCCCCGAGAATATCAACAGATACATCAGCCCATAGTCGAGGCGTTGGAGCACGGCGGTATCATGGATGAAGAGGTAGAGTATCGGCGTCTCCACCAGATAGTAGAGCGACGCGACCACGGAGAACACGACGAAGAACAGGCTGTAGAAGTCAGCCCGACGCAGCACGTAGACCAGCAGGTGATAGAGGCCGACCAAAAGGAAGGAGATGCTGATCAACAGGCCGGACAGCGTCGGGAGGTCGCTGAAGGTGTTCGAGCTGCTGGTCAGATAGTAGGGAGATGCGTAGCGCAGTCCGGTCCACTTGCTTCCGGGCGCCCCCAGGATGTGGATCACCAGGGCGTTCTTGCCCGCGCGCAGGTAGTCTTTCGCGACAGGGATCGAGACGTCATGGAGATTGCGGAACTCCGCTATCCTGCCGGACTTATCCAGGAATATCTGGCGGGCGACCGAGTGACCGTTGACGAAGATCTCCCAGTTCTCCCCTATGCCGGCAAGAGAGAGCATCGGGTATCCGGTCCCGCCCTCGCCGGTGTTGCGCAGCGCTTCCTTACTGAGGGAGAACGGGATCAATAGCGTGAACTCCCGGATGCTCCGGTGCGCTGTCGAGAACATGCCATAGCCTGCCGGTGACTGTCCGGGGAGGTCTGAGAGGATGACCTTGCCTCCGTGGGGCGGGATCGTCAGGTCCCAGTCCAGCGCGCGCGGATCGTCGATCTGGGCCCAGACGGGTTCGAAGCCTGATCTGGCGTAGAAGGGAGATGCCTGCAGATCGGTATGCAGCGGGTCCTTGTGCAGGGTATCGCCTGCCTGGAAGACGAGCAGAAGCGCCATGCCGACCGCCACCGCGATCAACAGAGGCGCCAGCGCGCTGAGCACCTCGCGGGGGCCCGTCGTCGTTTCCTCTCTCGTCGGCTTCACTACCGCCCCTTCCATGGGCTCCTCCCGCCCATGGTATCAACTATAGCGTATATAGTCGCCCGAGCGGCTACGAGATCGCGGCTTTCATCTGGGCGGTGAAGCGAGCGACGTCATCTGCGCTGGCGCGACCCGACTCTGCGACGATGCGCACGAGCGCGCTGCCGACGATCACGCCGTCGGCGAAGCCTGCTATCTCGCGCGCCTGCGCGGGAGTCGAGACCCCGAAGCCGACCGCACAGGGGACCGACGAGACGCGACGGACCTTCTCGATCATGACCCGGGCGGCCGCTCCCAGCTCGCTGCGCTCGCCGGTGACCCCCAGCGATGAGACGCAGTAGAGGAAGCCCTCTGAGGCGCGCGCGATGGTCTCGATGCGCTCGTCGCTTGAGGTCGGCGCGATCATCGAGATGAGCGTGACCCCGTGGGTCCGGGCGACCTCGTAAAGCTCGTCTCGCTCCTCGAAGGGCAGGTCGGGCACGATGAGCCCGTCGAGGGCGACCTGCGCACAGCGCTCGCAGAAGCGCTGAGCTCCGTAGACGAAGATCGGGTTGTAGTAGGTCATCATAAGCAGCGGGATCTGCACGCTGCGTCGCACGCGCGCCACCATCTCGAAGAGGTCGTCGACCGTGCAGCCGTGACTCAAGGCGCGCACATCGGCGGCCTCGATGACCGGACCCTCAGCGATGGGATCCGAGAAGGGGATGCCGATCTCGATGATATCCGCGCCGGCCTCCGCCAGCGTGTGCAGCAGCGCCTCAGTCGTCTCGATATCAGGGTCGCCCCCCGTGACGAAGGGTATGAAGGCCGTCTTGCCGCTGAAGGCTTCCGTGATCCTATTCATGAAGCGCTACCCCCTGATAGCGAGCGATCGCCGCCACGTCCTTGTCACCGCGCCCCGACAGGGTCACGACGATCGACTTGTCCGGCCCGAGACGGGGCGCATAGCGCATCGCGAAGGCCAGCGCATGGGCGCTCTCGATAGCCGGAATGATGCCCTCGGTGCGCGCAAGATAGCCAAAGGCCTCGACCGCTTCGTCATCGGTGACCGGCACATAGCGTGCGCGATCGGCGTCATGGAGCAGGGCGTGCTCCGGGCCGATGCCCGGGTAGTCCAGGCCCGCAGAGATCGAATAGACGGGCATGATCTGACCGAACTCGTCCTGGCAGAAGTAGGACTTCATGCCGTGGAGTACGCCCACCGACCCCTTGGCCAGCGTCGCAGCATGGCGCGGCGTGTCGACGCCACAGCCTGCCGCCTCGCAGCCGATGAGCTCGACTGTCGCATCATCGATGAACTCGTAGAAGGAGCCGATCGCGTTGCTGCCACCCCCCACGCAGGCGATGATGGCATCGGGCAGACGCCCTTCCGCCTCGAAGAACTGCGCGCGGATCTCGCGGCCGATGACGGCCTGGAAGTCGCGTACGAGCGTCGGGAAGGGATGCGGTCCCATGACCGAGCCGAGGCAGTAATGCGTGTCGACCATGCGCCCGGCCCACTCGCGCATCGTCGCGTTGACGGCGTCCTTGAGCGTGCCGGTGCCTGATACCACCTTCGTGACCGTAGCCCCCAGAAGCTCCATGCGGTAGACGTTGAGCGCCTGGCGCTCCATGTCCTCTGCCCCCATGAAGACCTCGCAGTCCATGTCGAGCAGGGCCGCCGCCGTGGCCGTGGCCACCCCGTGCTGGCCGGCGCCGGTCTCCGCGATCAGACGCGTCTTGCCCATCTTCTTGGCGAGCAGGGCCTGCCCCAGCACGTTGTTGATCTTGTGCGAGCCGGTGTGGTTCATGTCCTCGCGCTTGAGGTAGATCTTCGCCCCGCCCAGGTCGGCAGTCATCTTCGCCGCGTACGTGAGCAGCGAGGGACGTCCGGCGTAACCGCAGAGGAGCGCGTCCAGCTCGCTGGTGAAGCCGGGATCGCTGCGCCAGTGCTCATAAGCCTCTTCGAGCTCGCGCACGGCGCCCATGAGCGTTTCAGGGATATAGCGACCCCCGTAGGGTCCGAACCTGCCGGTGGTCATCGAAGGCCCTGCATCAGAGCTTCGGCAGGATCACCATGATCGCCAGCAGGATCACGGCGAAGCAGACCGAGAACGCGATGGTGAGACGATCGAGGTTCTTCTCTATGATGCCGGTGCCGACCGATGTCGAGACGTTGTTGCTGAAGTAGTCGGACAGGCCCGCGTCCTTGCCGGAATGCAGCAGGACGCAGATGATGATGCCCAGGGCGCTGATGGCCCAGAGCACGATAAGAACGATGAACAGGTTTTTCACTGATGCTCCTTTATGAGTGCTTGTTTCTCTGACAGACGCTTACCCGTGCCGGTAAGCCAGTATATTCTATACCAAAGTGCCCGAAGCGTCCACTAGTGACAAAGGGGTCCGACCCCTTCTGTCACGAGTGCTCTGACGGGTCGGTCAGCGAGGGGGTCGTTCGCGTACGCGAGCGACTCCCTCGCTTCCCACTTATGCCTGAGGTGACAAAGGGTCTGATCCCTTCCGTCATCTGACGATCAGCTCAGGCGGCGTCGCCGCAGGCTCACCAGCACGAGGGCTGCGCCGGCCAGAAGCGCGATGAACGCGTATCCCGGAGCGGACGGATCACCGGTACTCGGCAGACCCAACGGAGCCGGCTTGGGTGTTACCGGCGTTGGCTTCTTGGGCTCCACCGGCGGCACATGAGGCTCCTCGGCAGGTACATAGTACTGCGTGACCGGGATCGGGAACGAGGTCGTCCCCGTGCTGCCATCAGTGCTCGTGTACTCGACGATGGCGCTCTCGTTGAGCTTGACCCCCGTATGCCAGCCGCTCGGCGTTGTCTGGCGGGTGAGCTTCAGGTGATAGGTGAGCTGCAGCGGCTCAGAGGTCTCGACTGGGACGTTGATCGTCAACACGAGTTTCTCCGCAGCTCCGGGGACATATCTGACCGTATAGGGGTAGAGACCTGTCCCGGTATCCGGTGTCCCGAAGTCGAGCTGGTTGGGGTCGCTTGGGTCGACCACCACAGCCAGCGGTGTGCCGCTGAGCGTCAGCGTGACGTCGGAAGGAGCGATCGACGCGCCTCCCAGCACCAGATCGAACTCGGAGCCGATCGTGTCGGTCAGGGTCCCGTGATCGATCACATAGAGGAGCTGACCCTGGATATCATTGAGCGCGCCCTGGATATCGGCTGTCGTCGAGGCAGGGCTGATCGGATAGTAGTTCTGAGCGCCGACCAGGTTCTTCGACCAGTTCAGGAAACCGTTCGAGATCGACAACTCATCGTCGCTCCACGCGGCATACTGCGAGCCTAAGAGGAAGACGTTCTCCAGGGGGTTGTTGCTTACCGCGCTCTGCAGGGCGGTGGCCGCATGAGCGGTCCCCTTCTCCAGGGAGATGTAGGGATAGGTGGCAGTGTTGGCGTAGTCTGTTGTCAGACCGGCCGCTGCCGCCCAGGCCTGGTTACTCATGTTCGTCTGGAAGTCCTCGATCGAGATCTGGGAGGTCTGGTCGGTGGTCGGCGGAAGCGTGGCGCCACCGAAGGGCGCGGTCAGGAAACTCTGGTACTCAGCAGCGGTAGCGCCGGTCGGCGTGGGTTTGACCGTGCCGGTGGCATACAGCGCCCGCGGCCCCTGGGCCCAGTCGTTATGCACCTGGCTGAGCTGGGCGTAGACGTGAGCTCCATGCGAGTAGGTCTGGGCCGGACCGTTCGCGTTATACAGCGCGCCCGTCATCTGCTGATGGGGATCGTCGCTGGTGTTCGAGTTCCAGTAGTAGGTGCCGCCGTCGGTCAGGATCACCAGATACTTGTTGGCGGCCGGCGTGGTCGTATCGCCATCCAGCAGCGCCTGACCGGACTTGATGCCGGCCTCCAGGTTGGTGCCGATGACCGGGTTGTTCATGGTGTAGCCCTGGAAACCGACTCCCATGTAGGTCCCCGTGTAGGGGGCAGAATTGGTGTAAGAGGCATAGGCCAGCAAGTACTCAGCTGCCAGACGACTGCCGTTCAGACTGATGGCAGAAGAGAGCGTCGGTTCCGTGGTCGCGTTAAGCGGTTGCAGGCCACCCAGGAGATCCTTGGCACCGACGGCGTCGCCGCCCGCCGGCAGCGAGTCGTTGGGCCACCCGTTGCCCAGCGGCACCATCTGTCCGATCATCGGCGCTGCAGCAGCCGGAACGCCTCCCGGCACACTGCTCCAGTTACCCGTCCTGAAAGCCGTCTGCAACATGTTCCAGACGGTGCCGTTGACGAGGCCGGTGCCCGGCGCGAAACTGCTGTAGGCAACGGTACCATAGGCCACTGCGCCGACCTTGACGTTCATGTTGGGACGGGCCGACACCTCGCCGGCCAGGTCCGCGATCATCTGCCTGGCCGCAGGAGCTGTATCTGCGAAACTCTGCGTCCCATCGGTCACCAGGACGATGTCATAGCTGGGGACGAAGTCCGCGGAGGGAAACGACAGGGTCACCGTGGTCTCGTCGCTCGCGTTCAGGTCAGAGGCGACCTTGCTCCCCGAGACATGGCTTGCGGTGCCGCTCAGGAACGGATCGATGTCCGGACCCGTGGGACTCGCCTTGGTCCCGTCTGCTGCCAGATAGGAGACCGCCCCTTCAGTGGGAGTCGCCGCCGCACTCTGTGCGGCTAGTGGTAACAGACCGATGACCAGCATACCCGAGCACAGCAGCGCCAGGATGCGTGTCAATGCTGACTTTCTCATGACAAGACCTTTCCCCTTCTGTTCGGCGAACAGCCGACCACCAATATGAGACAGACATAACCACATTGATTATAACCCTCTGAGGGTGCGATTGTGAAGCCGTTATATTGATGTCATTTATGAGTCGAGGACTGGCGCGCCCTCAGCTCAGCAGGTCCTTGCCGGTCCAGGAGCGGGGAGGCGCGACCCCGAGGGCGGCGGCGGCGGTCGCCGCCACGTCGCAGAGCCTGCCCGGCTGGCAGCTATGGGCGCCCTCTCCGACCGCGATGAAGGGGACCTCGCTTGTCGTATGCGCCGTTTGGGGCGCAGCTTCGGTCCCCATGTCCTCCGCGTTGCCGTGGTCGGCCGTGATCAGCGTGAGGCCGCCGACGCTGCGCATCGCCTCGACAACGCGCCCCACCTGAGTATCGACCGTCTCGACCGCCCGTATCGTCGCCTCCAGGACGCCGGTATGCCCCACCATGTCCCCGTTGGCGAAGTTCACCACGTAGAAGTCCGACTCGCCAGCACGGATCGCTGCGACCAGGCCGTCAGTGACCTCGACGGCGCTCATCTCCGGCTGCAGGTCATAGGTCGCCACCTTCGGGCTTGCGACAAGGCGGCGCTCCTCCCCCGGCTTCGGGGGCTCAGAGCCGCCGTTGAAGAAGAAGGTGACGTGCGCGTACTTCTCGGTCTCGGCCGTATGGAACTGACGCAGGCCTGCGGCGGCGATGACATCGGCGAGCACGTCTGCCGGATACTCCTTGGGAAAAGCCACGGCGGCCTCGAGCGCCGGGTCGTATTCGCAGAGGCACACGAAGTGCGTACGGGGCCAGTTCGCGCGCGCAAATCCGTCGAAGTCCGGACAGGTGAAGGCGTAGCTGAGCTCGCGGGCGCGGTCGGGGCGGAAGTTGAAGAAGATGAGCGCGTCGTCGTCGCTGATGGGCGCGGGCGCGCCGATGAGCGTGGGCTCGACGAACTCGTCGGTGATGCCCGCCGCATACGAGGCGTTGATGGCGGAGAGGGCGTCGGGGGCCGTAGCAGGAGGGGCGGTATTGGAACCCGTACTCGGGGGACGGAGCGTAGCGGAGACGGGGCCCCGAGGCGGAAGTCCGATACCGTCCCTCCCCGCCGCTCCTGTCAGGCAGTCGTAGGCACGTTGGACGCGCTCCCAACGGCGGTCGCGGTCCATGGCGTAGTAGCGCCCCATGATCGAGGCGATGCGCCCGACGCCGATCTCGACGGTCTTCTCTTCGAGCTGGGCGAGGTAGCCGGCCGCGCTGTCCGGCGGCGTGTCGCGTCCGTCCAGGAAGCAGTGGACCAGCACCTCGGGGACCTGTTCGCGGGCGGCCAGGCGCAGCAGCGCGTAGAGATGTTCCTGGCTGCTGTGGACGCCGCCGTCAGAGAGCAGCCCCATCAGGTGCAGACGTCCGGTGTGCTCGCGCGCCCACTGGCAGGCCGCGCGCAGGACCTCGTTGTTGAAGAAGCTGCCGTCGGCGATGGCATGATCGATGCGCGTCAGTTCCTGATAGACGACGCGTCCGGCGCCCATGTTGAGGTGGCCGACCTCGGAGTTACCCATCTGACCGACCGGCAGGCCGACCGCCTCCCCGGAAGCTTGCAGGAAGCTGTGGGCGCTGGTCCGCCAGAGCTCGTCGAGCACCGGGGTGTTCGCGCGGCACACCGCGTTGCACTGCTCATCGTCCGTGGGCACGCCATAGGCGAGCCCGTCCATGATGATCAGACAGACCGGCCGTGTCACGGACGTGCAGCGACCACGATCGGGGCGAAGGCCTCGACAGAGAGCGCTGCTCCCCCCACGAGCGCCCCGTCGATGTCGGGCTGGGCGAAGAAGAGCGCCGCGTTCTCGGGCTTGACCGAGCCGCCGTAGAGGATACGGACGCGGGCGGCGACCACGTCGTCGAAGATCTCGCAGACCAGCGCGCGGATATGAGCGCAGACCTCCTCTGCCTGCTCCGGCGAGGCGGTCTTACCCGTGCCGATCGCCCAGATCGGTTCATAGGCGATGACAAGCTTCATCGCGTCCATCGTCTCGATCCCGGCAAGCCCTGCGCGGATCTGGCCGGCGATGAAGTCCGCCTCCGCGCCTGCTTCGCGGGTCTCGATGCTCTCTCCGCAGCAGACGATCGGCGTCATGCCATGAGCGAAGACGGCCCGCGCTTTGCGGTTGACGATCTCGTCGGTCTCGCCGAAGTACGCGCGACGCTCGCTGTGGCCGACGATCACATAGGAGGTCTCAAGGTCACTGAGCATGCGCGGCGCGATCTCGCCGGTGTAGGCGCCCTCCTCTTCCCAGAACATATCCTGGGCGCCGAGCCTGATCGGCGACTTATCGAGCGCGATAACGGTCGAGACGCTGTGCAGCGCCGTGAAGGGCGGGGCGACCACGACCTCGACATCACCGAGGACATCGCGCGCGACGTCCTCCAGGTTCTGTACGAGTATCGCTGCCTCGCCCGCGGTCTTATACATCTTCCAGTTGCCCGCGACCATCTTCTTTCGCATGTCCTCAGATCCTTTCTGTATCGTCAAGCGCGGCCAGGCCCGGCAGCTCGGCGCCCTCCAGAAGCTTCATCGAGGCGCCGCCGCCCGTCGAGATGAAGCTCACTTTATCGGTCAGCCCGAAGGCCGCAAGCGCGGCGGCCGAGTCTCCCCCGCCGATGACCGAGGTCGCGTCGCTTTCGCAGATCGCCTCGGCGACCTTGCGGGTGCCCGCGGCGAAGGCCGGCATCTCGAAGACCCCCATCGGGCCGTTCCAGAACACCGTTGACGCGCTGGCGAGCACGGCCTGATACCTCTGGGTCGTCGCAGGTCCGACGTCAAGTCCCATCCAGGACTCCGGGATGCCGTCAGCGGCCACGACCTGGGTCGCCGCATCCGGTGCGAAGGCATCGGCGACGACATAGTCGTCGGGCAGCAGCAACTGACAGTTCTTCTCGTCGGCCAAGGCCAGAAGTTCGCGGCAGGGATCTACCCAGTCAGCTTCCAGAAGCGAAGCGCCGACGCCGTTGCCCCGGGCCGCCTCGAAGGTGAACGCCATACCCCCGCCGATGAGCAGGGTATCGACCACCTCGATGAGTTTGCGGATGACCCCGAGCTTGTCCGATACTTTCGATCCGCCGAGCACCGCAACGAAGGGACGCTTCGGGTCAGCGAAGAGTGCGCCCAGGGTCTCGATCTCGCGCGCCATGAGCAGCCCGGCCGCCGCGGGCAGGTACTGCGCGATGCCCGCCGTCGAGGCATGGGCGCGATGCGCCGTGCCAAAGGCGTCGTTGACGTAGAGTTCGCCGAGGTCGGCGAGCTTGCGGGCGAAGTCCGGATCGTTGGCCTTCTCGCCCGGGTAGAAGCGGACGTTTTCCAGCAGCAGGACCTCGCCGTCGCCCAGCGCGCGCGACAGCGCTAAAGCCTCGGGACCCACCGTGTCGGCCACGAAACGGACCGGACGCCCCAGAAGTCCGCTCAGCACGGGCGCGACCGGAGCCAGCGAGTAGGCGGGGTCCGGCGCGCCGGCGGGCCGTCCGAGGTGCGAGATCAGTATGACCCGCGCCCCCTGCTCGATCAGGAACTGCAGAGTGGGCAGAGCCGCGCGGATCCGCGCATCATCGACGACGACGCCACCTTCGAGCGGCACGTTGAAGTCGACGCGCACGACCACGCGCTTGCCCGTGACCGGAAGATCGGTCACGACTGACTTTGAGAACATGACGACTCCTTATGCCATCATCAGCTTGGCCAGGTCGATGACCCGGTTGCTGTAACCCCATTCGTTGTCATACCAGCTCACGCACTTGACGAAGGTGCCGGAACCTCCGCCCATGACCATCGTCTGCAATGAGTCGAAGATCGAGGAGGCCGGGTTATCGATGACGTCGACCGAGACGATCGGGTCTTCGCAGTACTCGAGATAGCCCTTCATCGGGCCGTCGGCCGCTGCCTTCATCGCGGCGTTGATCTCCTCTTTGGTGGCGGGGCGCTCGAGTTCGGCGACCAGGTCGACGACCGAGCCGTCCGGCGTGGGCACGCGCATCGACATACCGTCGAGCTTGCCCTTCATGTCCGGCATCACGAGTCCGATGGCCTTGGCGGCCCCGGTCGAGGTCGGGATGATGGACAGCGCCGCCGCGCGGGCGCGCCGCAGGTCCTTATGCGGCGAGTCCAGGATGATCTGATCGTTCGTGTAGCTGTGGATCGTGTTCATGAAACCCTGCTTGAGCCCGAAGCTGTCGCGCAGCACCTTGGCGAAGGGCGCGAGGCAGTTCGTCGTACATGAGGCGTTGCTCACCACGAAGTGCTTCTCCGGATCATAGGCGTCGTCGTTGACTCCCATCACGATCGTGATGTCCTCGTTCTTCGCCGGCGCTGAGATGATGACGCGTTTCGCTCCGGCGTCGATGTGCGCATGGGCTTTCGTCGCATCGGTGAAGAAGCCCGTCGACTCGACGACGAGCTCGACACCAAGATCACCCCAGGTCAAAGCAGCCGGATCGCGCTGCGTAAGTCCCCTGATAAGCTTGCCCCCGACGATGATGCCTTCATCGCAGATCTCAACAGAATGCTTGAACGCTCCATGAACGGAGTCGTACTTGAGCAGATGTGCGAGTGTCTTGATGTCGGTAAGATCATTGACCGCTACGACCTCGATCTCCGGGTCCTCAACAGCGACTCGAAGCACATTGCGTCCGATACGTCCGAACCCACTGATCCCAAGCTTGATTGTCATGGTTCAGTCCTCCAAAGATAGGCGTGTCATTACCCTGTCAGTATAGCACCAGTTAAGGCCCCTGTTGCCCAGGACCAGCTTCAGATCTGCAGTTCGCGGGCAGCCTCCTCAAGACGGCGCATGCGATGGTTGACCGCGGACTTCGAAAGCGGCGGCGTGGCGAGCGCGCCCAGCTCCCGCAGACTCAGATCGGGATTGGCCCGGCGCAGCTCAGCGAACTGCCGCAGACCCGCAGGTAAGGTCGCGAGCAGGTCGGCGCTGCGCAGGCGCTCGATCGTATCGAGCTGCGCCAGCGCGGCCTGGCTCGCCTTGGTCTGATTGGCGATCTCTGCGTTGACGCGGCGGTTCACATCGTTGCGCATCGACTTGACCACCCGGACGTTCTCCGTCTTGAGCAGGGCCTTGTGCGCGCCGACCAACGCCAGGAAGTTCAGGATGGGCTCAGCGCCCTTGAGGTAGACGGTCCAGGCGCCCCGGCGCTCCACGTACTTCGCCTCCAGATCGAATCTCCGCATCAGGGACAGCAGGTCACGCGCGAGTACCTCGCTCTGGCAGGCGATCTCGAAGTGCGCGTCCGCGCGCGGATCAGAGACGAAACCCGCCCCCAGGAAGGCCCCGCGCAGATAGGCCATCGCGCAGCAGTCGCGCTTCACGAGCGCCTCGTCGACGCCGCCGACAAGGTAGGCGTGTTCAGAGAGCCCCAGGGCGCGCAGGCAGGGCTCGAGGCGGGCCTGACTGGGGATCGTGATCAGGTAGCTGTAGGTCTTGTGCAACACGCTGCGGCGGCTCGTGAGCTCGGTCTTGAGTCCCCCGACGGTGTGGGCCAGCCCGATGATCGTGCGTGCCACCGGAGCTGACTCGGTCACCAGCTCAAGGCGACAGGTGTTGCCGGCGCTCTTCGTGAGTGTCCCATCAAGGCGGATCAGCGCGGAGAGCGCGGCGCGCGCGCAACAGTCCCGGCGGGGCTCGACGCGCGAGAGCTCGTCGCGGACCTCAGCTGTAAACGACACGCGCGATCACCCTCTCCAGCGCGGCGATCGTCGCCTGCTGGTCATGACGATAGGGGTTCTCTGTACTGGTCAGCGATTCGCAGAACACCTGCAGTCCCCGCCTCTGAAGAGCGTCGATGACCTCCTGGGTCGCGTTGATGATCGGGATCTCGGTTCCGGTCGCGTCTCCGCAGACCGGCAGGACGATCGCGTCGATGCAGCCGCGCAGGCCATGGGCCGTCAGCGCGTCAACGTAGTCGAGTGGGGTATATCCGCTGGTCTCTCCGCGCATGTTCGCGACGTTGCAGAAGTATATGACCGGAGCAGCGCTTGCGCACACAGAGCGACGGATCTCGGACACCAGGAAGTTCGGGATGATGCTCGTGTAGAGCGAACCGGGGCAGATCAGGATGAGGTCGGCTTCCTCCAGGGCCGCGACCGCCTCCGCATTGGCCCGCGGGGTCCGTCGCCTGCCCGGCGCGTGTTCAGGATGCGCAAGCTCCAGGTCGACGTCAGCGATCGCCACGGGGTTCTTCGCCAGAGACTCCTGGCCGGTGATGAGCGTACCCGCCCGGTCGTAGCCGGAAAGCACCACGTCGTCGAAGGTCGAGGGCAGGACCCTGCCACGGACCTCCAGCAGGCGCTCCAGATACTTGACTGCCGCATCGAAGTCGCCGACCCGATCGGTCAGCGCCGCGAGCATGAGGTTACCGACCGCATGGCCCGTGATCCCCTCTCCCTCTTCGAAACGGTAGCCGAGGAGATCGGCCATCAGCGCATGTGCGGGCGCAGCGAGCGCGGCCAGGCAGTTGCGTACGTCGCCGGGTGGCAGGATGCCGAGCTCACGGCGCAGGCGCCCCGACGATCCCCCATCGTCTGCCATCGTCACGATAGCCGTTGGCTCATAGTCCAGGGCGAGCAGGCTGCGCAGGATGAGCGGCAGGCCGGTCCCGCCGCCGATCGCGACCACCTTGCGGGGCGCGGCGCTACGCTTCTTTGGCATGACCTTCTCGCTCCCGATCGCGGTGGACGATGCTGACCTGGTAGCCCTCCTTTGCCAGGAAGCGGGCCGTCTCTTCTGCCAGGGCGACGCTGCGATGACGCCCGCCCGTGCAGCCCAGGGCGATACCGAGGTTCAACTTACCCTCCGCAACATAGCGCGGGATGACATCGGCAAGCAGGGGCTTCCACCTCTTGAGGAAGTCCCTGGTCTCTTTGCGCCCCATGACGAAGTCCGCGACCGGCGCGTCCAGACCGGAGAGCGGGCGCAGGTCCTTGTCATAGAAGGGGTTAGGCAGAAAGCGTACGTCGAAGACGACGTCTGCGTCGGTCGGGATCCCGTACTTGAAGCCGAAGCTGCTCACATGGACGTGCAGCGAGGTGTCGACGGTCTCCGGCAGGAACTCGCGCTGGATCTGTGCGCGCAACTCCGAAGCCCGCAGCTTGCTCGTGTCGATGATCGTATCAGCAGAGAAGCGGATCGGCTCGAGCAGTTCACGCTCGATCTCGATCGCGCGCGCGAGGTTGGTCCCCCCGCCCTGCAAGGTATGAGGGCGACGAGATTCCTTGAAGCGGTTGACGAGCGTCTCGTCATCAGCATCGAGGAAGAGGACCTTGTGTGAGATCGGTAAGGCATCGGCATCCAGGATGTCGAACAGCTGCCCGAAGAGCTCACCTCCGCGTACGTCACAGGCGACAGCCACCCGTGAGAAATCGGAGTCCGGCAACTGAGCGAGCTCAGCGATCTGGATGAGGAACTGCGGCGGCAGGTTGTCGATGGCGAAGTAGCCGAAGTCCTCCAGCGCGGAGAGCGCCAGCGAGCGCCCCGCTCCGGACATGCCGGTCACGATGATGAGCGGTGTCACCCCTTCTTCGGGTTTCTGTTTGCGTGCCATGGGCGTACTCCCTGTCGTGATGGGAGTCCCAGTATAGCAGGATAGACACGCCCGGGTGAGCGCAGGTCAGTCGGGATGCAGCACGCTGAAGATGTCGGCGGCCATCGCGGGCGTGACGAAGGGGACCGCAGCCTCTATCTCGTCGACGGAGGCCTCGCGCAGCTTACGGAAGTTGCCGAAGGCGGCGATGAGTTCGCGGCGCCGCTTCGGTCCGATGCCGACGACCTCGTCGAGCACCGAGGTCGTGGCGGCCTTAGCCCGGAGCTGGCGGTGATAGTCGATCGCGAAGCGGTGCGCCTCGTCGCGCACCCGCTTGACCAGATACAGCGACGGCGATCCGTCCGGCAGGATGACCGGCGTCTCCTGCCAGCTGACCCAGAGCTCCTCTTCTGACTTGGCAAGACCGGCGACGGGGATATCGGTGATGCCCAGTTCGGCAAGCTGGGCAAGCGTGGCGCTGAGCTGCGGCTTGCCGCCGTCGATGATGAGCAGATCGGGCATCCGTCCGAAGCGCGCGTCTTCGCGCCGCTCACAGGAGAAGCGCCGTGCCAGGACCTCGCGCATCATCGCGAGGTCGTTGGATTCGGCGTGGGGCAGCTGGATCTTGAAGCGCCGGTAGCCCGCCTTGTCCGCGCGGCCGTTCGTGAACACCACCAGCGAGCCGACCGAGTGCGCTCCGTGCAGCGTCGAGATGTCACAGCACTCGATGCGCAGGGGCGGCCCGGGCAGCGCCAGCGCCGACTCGAGCTCGAGCAGCGCCGTGTTCGTGCGCTCGTCGTCGTAGTGGGTGCGCGCCTTGTAGCGCAGCAGCGCATGGCGGGCGTTCTCGCCGGCCATCTGCACGAGCCGCTTCTTGCGGCCGATCCTGGGCGCGCTCAGCTGAACTCGCCCGCACAGGCGCCCGTCGCTGCGCTCGCGGCGCAGGCCGGTGAGGTACTCGGACAGGACCGCGCTGTCCTCCGGGATCTCCTCCAGCAGGACCTCCCTGACGACCTCGGCCGCCTCGCTGTAGTAACGCGCCACGAAGGTCGACAGAAGATCGTCGGCTCCGGTCTCAAGGATGTACTCGTTGCCGTACTGGACGCGCCCGGCGCGCACGGCCAGCACGTAGGCGCAGGCCAGGGTCTCGGCGCGCGCGACGCCGATGACGTCAAGATCGACGTGCTCTTCGCTGACGATGCTCTGCTTCTCTTTGACCCGGGCGATGGCGTCAAGGCGGTTGCGATAGCGCGCCGCCGTCTCGAACTCAAGCTCGGAGGCGGCGGCCTCCATCGCCGCGTGCAGCTCGTCTTCGAGCTCACGGTAGTGTCCGGCAAGGAAGCGCAGGGCGCGCCGAACACCGACGGCGTAGTCCTGCTCGCTGATGTCTGAGGTGCAGACTCCCGGCCCCAGACCGATGTGCGCGTCGAAACAGGCCCGCGACAGCGCCTTGCCCCCGCGCAACACCCGCTTGTAGTCCGGGCAGGTGGACCGACAGAGCGGCACGACGCGGCGCAGGGCGTCCATGGTCTCGCGCGCGGCCCGCGCGTCGGTATAGGGCCCGAAGTAGCGCGTGCCGGCCTTGTGCTTCTCGCGCGTGTACTTGATCGCGGGAAAGGCGTCGGCGCAGGTCAGCGCGATGAAGGGATAGGTCTTGTCGTCACGCAAGTCCACGTTGTAGGGCGGCGAGAACTGCTTGATGAGGTTCAGCTCCAGGATCAGCGCCTCGACCTCGCTGGCGCAGACCACATAGTCGAAGCTCGCGACCCGCGCCATCATGAGCGGGATCATCGCGCGCTCGTCAGCCCCCGCGAGATACTGCTGCATCCGCTTGCGAAGCTCCTTGGCCTTGCCCACATAGAGCACCTCGCCGGTGGCGTCCTTCCAGAGATAGACCCCCGGGACCAGGGGGACCGTGTGCAGGGCCTCCTGTATGTCTGCGAGCGCGTCCATCAAGACGCTATCGGGTTTCTGGATCGAGGTACATCATGGGAATGATTCTACGCTACGGTGGTGGGCGCTGTTTTTCTGAGGCGTGGTCTTACCCCTGGAAGGAGCACGGTCGTGTTTATTGATGCGACCGTGCGGTTCGAGTCCGTTCAAGTTGATCGGAAGTGGGAACATACGACGAGGCTGGCAGGTGAACAGCTCCGCCGAAGCGGAGCTGTTCTGCCGTAACGCATTGAATAAGGGAGTGCTTGCGTTACTACCAGATATCACGCGTCCGGAACTTACGTGCCACCATAAGCAGCGCTGCGCCGGCAGCGATCATCTCTAGTGCACTCAGCAGCACCAGCGAATCCTTGTCACCGGTCGGCGGCAAGGCAGCAAGCTTGGGCGCTGGCTGCGGCTTGGAAGGATTAGTCGGATTGGATGGCTCTGGCACGCTGATCGCTGCGACGGCGATCGTGTAGGGCTTACTGTCGCTTCCCGCTTCGTTGGAGGCCTCGACCGTGAAGGTGAAGGTGCCGACCGCTGTCGGCGTGCCGGAGATGAGGCCGGATTCAGAGTCGAGCACCAGCCCCGGAGGCAGACTGCCGGAGACGACCTTCCAGGTCATCGGTGTCGTTCCGGTTGCCTCGACCGACGTCGAGTAGGCGGAACCGACCGTGCACCCCGGCAGCTTGTCGGTCGTGATCAACGGAGCCACCGGCGCCACCAGCGTGGTGAAGCTGAACGAGACGATCTCTGAATCTCCGTTGGCGTTTGTCGCGACGAAATATATCTTGTAAGCGGTGCTTGGGCTCAAGAGATACACCCCACCGATGATATCAGTGGCAGCTGGCCAGTCTGTATGGGAGGAGTAAACTGCTCCGGTTCCGGCTTTGATCGCTGCGACTGTCGGCGTCGGGTCGCTCGCGAGATAGACCGCCTTATACACGGTTGCAGCTGAATCCAGGTCCAGCGTGTGATAGGCCATCGCCGATGTGATGTTTGTTATCGTCAGGTTGCTGATCACCGGCTCGCCTGCCGCATACGCCGGCGCCGCGTGCCCGACGCTCATGCTGAGTGCCAGAGCAAACGTCAGCAGGCTTGCAACTACTCGTTTCAGTCTTGCGTGCATGGTCGCACTTCCTTTCAATGATCCGTTAACGCATACAGTGTGGCGCAGGCAAGAAAAATGACGGACAAAATGATATAGAATATGGCGTCTTGTTTTCGCTTCATGGATTCACCACAGACCATGACGCTTTGATTCGTATCTGCATGTTGTCGTGCGTCGCTTTCTGCCTCGTAGGTCTACGCTGTTCATAGGTGGTTGATACCGCCATCTCTTAACAGCTCTGTGCAGATAAGCTCTTTAAAAGCCCGATCGGTAAGTTCAGAGAGCTTGCTGAGGCCGATCAGACGGGACGCCTTCTCAAAAACTTCGTCATCAATTGTGATAGTAGACCTCATCGGCATCCTTTCCTGATCGTTGCTGTCAGCAGGTATATCATACTTGATACCAGAGTTGATGCGCTCTTATGACGCGCTCGGCGAAAAGCGATCGGGATTCTGCTATAATCGGTGGTGTGGAGAGCCTGCTGCCATTGGTCTGGCGACGGTCTCTCCCAATTGGTTGAGGTGCCGCCCCCTGATGCCTCAGAAATGAAGCAACAGCCGGGCGGCTCCGTTTTGTATTACGAAACACAAAACTGCTGGAACACGATAGACGACAATAACCCAGATCACAAGACCCAGGAACTGAAGATCGACCATGATACCACCTCCCCTCGAAGAGATGGGAGGTGATCGCCGCCTGGCAGACAGGCTCAGAGCATCACGATAACAGGCGGCGCACTATTCTCTGAAACTACACAAACACCCCATATGACCTGCGGTTTTGTGTAAGAACGGCGTAAGAAGCAGTTAAGAAACGAGCATCTCACAGCACGCCGGTCACGAGCCAGCGCGTCAGCACGAAGACCACGATGCCGGCCGCCGTACCGCCGATGAAGCTCCTCGTGAGCTTGAAGGCGAGCATGGCAGCCAGGGCGCCGAAGATGCCGGGGTTGAGATACAGCGGGATGGGCGCGCTCCCGGCGGTCTGCTTCCAGGCCGGCCAGAGGATGTTGTCGGCGAACAGCGCGCCCATGACCGCGACCGGCACGAAGGACAGCCAGCTCGTGACGATGTCGGGCAGCTGTATCCGGTTGAGCGCGACCATCGGCGTCAGGCGCAGCGTGAAGTTGAGCACGGTCATGCCGAGGATCGTGAGCAGGATCGCGTTCTGGGCGATGATCGTCATGAGGCCGCCCTCGTGCCGACGAGCATCTCGTCGGAGGCGGCGGCGTCCTCAAGCTCGTCGCTGTGACCCGCATGCGGCCAGATGATCGTGGCGACCGTGGCCGCGACCAGCGCCGCGATGACGATGTACCAGTAGGACGGAATCACGAGGATCTTCGTAGCGGCCAGGATGTAGAGCGCGACGACCAGGGCAGCCGAGCCGATACCGCAGAGGACCTCTTTGCTGTTGCGCGCAAGCGCGACGAAGAGCGCCGCGTACATGGCCGGCATCGCGAAGTTGACCCCGAAGCGATCGGCGTTCTTCACGAAGGTCGCCCCGAAAGCGCCCAGAGCCGTCCCGGAGACCCAGCCGACCCAGGAGGCCAGGCCAACGCCGGCCTGACGGATGTGACTCGACGTGCCTTCCTTGATCTCGGCCATGTTGATCGCGAAGGTCTCGTCGGTGAGCAGGAAGGCGAGCCAACCCAGGAGCAGGGGCGGCTTGACCTTGCGCACGTGCGGCGACATCGTCGCGGAGAAGAGCAGATAGCGCAGGTTGACGACTGACGAGGCGATGAGCGCGGCGGCGGCATGCCCGCCCGAGGCGAGCAAGGTCGAGAGCGCGACGAACTGCCCGGAGCCCGCGATGGCGCCGGCGCTTGCGAGCAGGGCCTCCCACCAGTAGAA
>WQUG01000036.1 GCA_009785855.1 Actinomycetes bacterium | reverse complement strand
CAGACTTACAGTTCGATACGTCGTTCTTGAAAGAGATCGATGCCTTTACGCCTGACCTCAGTGTCCGCGAAGTGGGCACCGTGATCCAGGTCGGCGACGGTATTGCGCGCGTGACCGGACTTGAAAAAGCGATGCAGGGCGAACTCCTCGAGTTCAACTGCGAAGACGGTACGGTCGTGAGCGGTCTGGCTCTCAACCTTAACGAGTTCGAGATCGGCGCCGTGCTGATGGGCGAAGTCGACAAGGTCAAGGAAAACGACCAGGTCAGCTGCACGGGTCGTCTGGTCGACGTCCCCGTGGGCCGTGCCATGCTCGGTCGCGTCGTCTCGCCGCTCGGCGAGCCGATCGACGGCAAGGGCCCGATCGACTACGACGGGCGTCGCCCCGTCGAGTTCAAGGCGCCGGGTATCATCCAGCGCAAGGGCGTCTGCGAACCGCTGCAGACCGGGCTGCTCGCCATCGACTCGATGATCCCGGTCGGCCGCGGACAGCGCGAGCTGATCATCGGAGACCGCCAGATCGGCAAGACCGCCATCGCCATCGACACGATCATCAACCAGAAGGACTCCGACGTCCTCTGCGTCTACGTTGCCATCGGCCAGAAGGCGTCGACCGTGGCCGGCATCGTTGAGACTTTCGAGAAATACGGGGTCATGGACAAGACGATCATCGTCTCCGCCCCCGCTTCCGACGCGGCTCCGCTGCAGTACATCGCGCCGATGGCCGGATGCGCCATGGGCGAGTACTTCATGTACAACGGCGCTGATGGCAATCCGGCGTCCGCGAGCAATCCGGGCGGCCACGTGCTCTGTATCTACGACGACCTGAGCAAGCAGGCGGTGGCCTATCGCCAGATGTCGCTGACGCTGCGCCGTCCTCCGGGACGCGAGGCCTATCCGGGCGACATCTTCTACCTGCACTCGCGTCTGCTGGAGCGCGCCGTGAAGCTCTCTGACGAGAACGGATCCGGATCGCTGACAGCGCTGCCGATCATCGAGACGCAGGCAGGCGACGTATCGGCCTACATTCCCACCAATGTCATCTCGATCACCGACGGCCAGATATTCCTGCAGTCTGACCTCTTCTTCCAGGGCGTGCGCCCCGCTATCAACCCGGGCATCTCGGTGTCGCGTGTGGGCGGCGACGCGCAGATCAAAGCCATGAAGCAGGTGGCGGGCTCGCTGCGTCTTGACTTGGCGCAGTACCGCGAGATGGCCGCCTTCGCGCAGTTCGGTTCCGACTTGGACGACGCGACCAAGCAGACGCTTGCCCGCGGCGCGCGTATCGTCGAGCTGCTCAAGCAGCCCCGTTATGCTCCGCTGCCGGTCGAGAAGCAGGTCGTGGCGATCTTTGCCGCGAACAAGGGATTCATGGACGACATCGACCCCGAGAAGGTTCCGGCTTTCCGTGACGGTCTGCTGGAGCATCTGAGTCTGTCCAATGCGGATCTGCTCAGGAAGATTGTCGAGCAGAAGAAGCTCGACGACGAACTTGAGAAGGCGCTGGAAGGCGCGATCCAGGTCTACGCTGACTTGTTCGGGAGTGCTGAGTAATGGCCAACCTCAAAGAGATCAAAGGCCGGATCACGGCTATCCAGTCGACGCGTCAGGTGACGCGCACGATGGAGATGGTCTCGACGGCCAAGATTCGCGGCGCCCAGAACAAGGCCGACGCGGCCCACCCCTATGTTCGCGCGCTGCGCCATATCCTCTCGGATCTGCGCCGGGCGGGGACAGGCGTGGCGCATCCGCTGCTCGAAGAGCACGACGAGTGCAAGCGCGTCATGCTGGTGGCGGTTACGAGTGACCGCGGTCAGGCCGGCGGTTTCAACGCGGGCATCATCCACATGGTGGAGCAGGCGCGCGCCCAGGCTCTGGAAGAGGGCCTTGAGGTCGAGCTGGTCTGTTACGGGCGCAAGGCGGTCAGTTACTTCCAGTATCGGGGCATTACGCCTGCGATGAGCCTTTCTGGTCACAGCGGAGCGCCGGTCTTCGTGGACGCTCAGTCGCTTGCCGCGCGCGTCATCCGTGAGTACACGGAGGGCACGCTTGATCGGGTGGAGATATTCTACAACCACTTCGTCAACGTGGCGCGCCAGGTGCCGGAGGTGCTGACGCTGCTGCCCGTCATCATCGAGGATGAGGAATCCGATGACGAGACTCAGCGCAGGAACCTTGAGTATATCTTCGAGCCCTCAGCCGAAGAGGTGCTGAAAAGCCTGATCCCGACCTATGTCGAGGCGATGATCTTCGGCTATCTGCTGGAGTCCGCCGAATCCGAGCATGGAGCGCGCCGCACGGCAATGAAAGCCGCGACGGACAACGCCTCCGAGATGATAAGTACGCTTACGCGGTCATTTAACCGCGCGCGCCAGAGCGCCATCACGACCGAGATCTCCGAGATCGTCGGCGGGGCGGCCGCTCTGGAAGATAAGTAGCAGAAGAAAAGGACGCATCTATGAACACAGGACATATCGTAAGCGTGGTCGGCGCGGTCGTCGACATCAAATTCACGCCTGAGACGATGCCTGCCATCTACAATGCGCTCAAGATCGAGGCCATGACTCCCATCGGTCACATCGAGACCGTCTGCGAGGTACAGCAGCACCTGCCGGGCAATATCGTCCGCGCGGTGGCGATGTCTTCGACCGACGGTCTGCAGCGTGGTCTGGAGGTCACTGACACCGGCAAGCCGATGATGATGCCGGTTGGGAAGGCCACCTTGGGGCGCATTTGGAACGTCATGGGTCAGCCCGTGGATGAAAAGCCGATGCCGGAAGACATCGCCGACTGGTATCCTATCCACCGTCCTGCTCCGGACTTTCCGGAGCTGGAGCCCTCGACCGAGATATTCGAGACGGGTATCAAGGTCATCGACCTGCTTGAACCCTACATCAAGGGCGGCAAGACGGGACTCTTCGGCGGCGCGGGCGTTGGCAAGACGGTCGTCATCCTTGAGCTCATCAACAACCTGGCTCAGGAGTCAGGCGGCACCTCGGTCTTTACCGGCGTGGGCGAGCGCACGCGCGAGGGCACCGACCTCTTCAACGAGATGAGCGAGTCAGGCGTCATTAACAAGACCTGCCTGGTCTACGGTCAGATGAACGAGCCGCCGGGCGCGCGTCTGCGCGTCGGTCTGGCGGGACTGACCGAGGCCGAGTACTTCCGTGACGAGGGCCAGGACGTCTTGCTCTTTATCGACAACATCTTCCGCTTCACGCAGGCGGGATCCGAGGTATCGGCGCTTCTGGGCCGCATGCCTTCGGCCGTGGGCTACCAGCCGACGCTCGCTACCGAGATGGGTACGCTGCAGGAGCGCATCACTTCGACGACCACGGGCTCGATCACCTCGGTGCAGGCTATTTACGTGCCAGCAGACGACCTGACCGATCCGGCGCCGGCAACCGCCTTCACCCACCTGGACGCGACGACGACGCTGTCGCGCGCTATCTCAGAGAAGGGCATCTATCCGGCGGTCGACCCGCTCGACTCGACCTCGCGCGCTCTTGATCCGGAGATTGTGGGCGAGGAGCACTACCGCGTGGCCCGCGCCGTGCAGGAGATCCTGCAGCATTATAAGGACCTGCAGGACATCATCGCCATTCTGGGTATGGACGAGCTCTCCGAGGAGGACAAGCTGACGGTTTCGCGCGCGCGCAAGATCGAGCAGTTCCTGTCGCAGAGCTTCCATGTGGCCGAACAGTTCACCGGCAACCCCGGCGTCTACGTCAAGCTGGAGGACACGATTCGCAGCTTCGCCGAGATCGTTGACGGCAAGCACGACGACCTGCCCGAGCAAGCCTTCCGCTATGCCGGCACGATCGATGACGTCATCGAACGCGCGGCACAGATGAAGGCCGCGGCGTAGAGGAGGTCTGCTATGGCCGGAACTCTTCTGGTTGACGTTGTCACGCCGACGTCCACGCTGTACTCCGGCGAGGTGCGCCAGGTTATCGCCACCTCGCCTGACGGCGAGTTTGGCGTGCTGCCGATGCATGCGCCGATGGTCTGCGAGCTGGGCCGCGGCGAGCTGCGTCTGACGATGGACAACGCGACGGCTGACGTTGAAGTCTACGCCCTGCAGGGCGGTTACCTTCAGGTTGCTCTTGATCACGTAACCCTGCTGACGGATCGCGCCGTTGCGGTCAAGGGGCTGGACACTGCGGACTTGAAGGCGCAGTATGACGCGCTGAAGGCCGAACGTGACGCGCTGCCCGACGACGACGAGCACATCGACGTCCGCAGTGACCTCCAACGCGAGATGGACTGGCTCAGCAGCGTGCTGGCGATAACGGGTCACTATAACTGAGAGCGCGTTTTTTCAGGCGGTATGAGGAACAGGTCGTTTGCGCTGCGGGCGAACGATCTGTTTTTCTGTAAAATGTGACAAGGGAGACGGTCCCTTTGTTACCTGTTGAAAGATTGAAATTGAGCGATTACATCACCATAGAACATTCTCCGGCGCTTTGCGGGCGTCTGGTGGCTTCGGGAGCGAAGAATTCCGTGTTGAAGCTGATGGCGGCTTCGCTCCTGATCGAGGGCGTGACCGTTTTGCGCAATGCGCCCCATATCGCCGACGTCGAAGTCATGGGGCAGGTGCTGCGCGCGCTGGGCGTAGAGGTAAGCTGGACTGCTCCGCACGAGCTGCGGCTGGACGCCGCGCGCCTGACGTCGTTTACGGCGCCCTACGAACTGGTGGCGCAGATGCGCGCCTCGACGGCGGTGCTGGGACCCTTGGCGGGGCGTTGCGGGCAGGCGCGCGTCGCCTTGCCGGGGGGCTGCAATATCGGATCGCGCAAGATCGACATGCATATCGCCGGACTCGAGGCGCTGGGCGCCGAGGTCAGCATCCGGCACGGCTACATCGAGGTCCAGGCGCCGCGATCGGGTCTGCGGGCAGCCGAGGTGCTCCTGGAGTTTCCGAGCGTCGGCGCCACGGAAAACCTCGTCATGGCCGCCGCGCGCGCTCGGGGCACGACGGTCATCCAGAATGCCGCGCGAGAGCCAGAGATCACAGACCTGGTCACCTTCCTGCAGGAGGCGGGCGTTGAGGTCGAAGGCGCGGGCACAGCCGAGCTCAGGATCACGGGTGCCTCAGAGCTTCGTGAGACCTGTCATCAGGTGATCGGAGACCGCATCGAAGCCGGCACCTTTCTGGTTGCCGCGGCGATGACGCACGGCGATATCGAACTGTCCGGGATCGAGCCGGAGCATCTTGACATCGTGCTGCGCAAGCTTGAGGCGATGGGCGCGACGGTGGAGCGGGGCGCTCACGCGATCCGCCTGCGGAGCTCAGGCCAGCTCAAGGCCGTCGATATCCAGACCTTGCCCTATCCCGGCTTTCCGACCGACCTGCAGGCTCAGTTCATGGCGGCCGACGCCGTTGGGCACGGGTCCTCCATCATAACGGAAAACGTGTTCGAGAACCGCTTCATGTTCGCCGACGAGTTGGGGCGCATGGGGGCTGACATCTCCATCGAGGGCCACTACGCGCTCGTCAAAGGGGACGCTCACTTGTCCGGCGCGCCGGTCATCAGTCCGGATCTGCGGGGAGGGGCCGCGCTCGTGCTGGCGGGACTCGT
>WQUG01000035.1 GCA_009785855.1 Actinomycetes bacterium | reverse complement strand
AGCTCATGCTGCGCGCGGGCTTCATCCGCAAGACGGCCTCGGGGATCTACTCCTATCTGCCGCTGGGCTGGCGCGTGATCCGCAAGATCGAACGCATCGTGCGCGAAGAGATGGACGCGATCGGCTGCCAGGAGGTCTCGCTGCCGGTCCTGCAGCCCGCAGAACTCTGGGAAGAGAGCGGGCGCTGGCCGGTCTACGGCCCCGAGCTCATGCGCCTGCGTGATCGCCACGAGCGCGAGTTCTGCCTGGGGCCGACCCACGAGGAGATCATCACGGCGCTCGTGCGCAACGAGCTGCGCAGCTACAAGCAGCTGCCCGTGACGCTCTATCAGATCAACCTGAAGTTCCGCGACGAGATGCGCCCGCGCTTCGGCCTCTTGCGCGGACGTGAGTTCATCATGAAGGACGCCTATTCCTTCTGCACCGACCAGGCGGCCCTTGACGCGGACTATGCGGCGCAGTCGGGCGCCTACAGCCGGATCTGCGAGCGCATGGAGATGGACTATCGCATCGTCGACGCTGATTCCGGCGAGATCGGCGGGAGCGTCTCTGCAGAGTTCATGGCTCTGGCCGAGGCCGGGGAATCCGAGATCGTCTTCTGCGACTGCGGCTTCTCTGCCGATACCGAGGTCTGCGAGGGTGAGACCTGTCCGAACTGCGGCGCGCCCCTGCAGCGTGCCCGCGGCATCGAGGTGGGACAGATCTTCCAGCTGGGGACCAAGTATTCTGCGGCCATGGGCGCGACCTTCCAGGACGAGGACGGAGGCGACAAACCCTTCGTCATGGGCTGCTACGGCATCGGCATCTCACGGATCGCCGCGGCGCTCATCGAGCAGAAGCATGACGAGCGCGGCATCATCTGGCCGAAGTCCGTAGCGCCGGCAGAAGTCGCGGTCCTGGCCCTGGAGCCCGAAGGCGAGGTCGCCCAAACGGCGACGAGCCTGGCGCGTGCGCTGGCGGAAAGCGGCGCAGAGACGGTGCTCGACACGCGCGCGGAGCGCCCGGGCGTGAAGTTCGCGGACGCCGACCTGATCGGCTGGCCGGCGCAGCTCATCGTGGGCAAGCGCGGTCTTGCCGCAGGCACGGTCGAGATCAAGACGCGCGCGACCGGCGAGACGCATGAGGCGCCGCTGGGCGAGGCGGTCGGCTACCTGCTGGAGTCCTGACTGCTGCGTGACAGCTCCGGGCGGCTGTGTTACACTAAGTTTGCACTAACCGAAGAACTTTTCTGGGAAAGTGGGCTCGCGCCCGCTTTTTTTACACTTAAGGGAGAGGTGAACGATGGCAGAGAGCAACCTGATGCAGGCCCTGCGCGATATAGCGGTCGAGCGTGGCATCGATGAAGTCGAGCTCCTCACGCGCCTTGAAGAGCATCTGGCGCCGGTCTATGAGCGGGTCCTGCGCCTGGCCTACGACGCCCGGGTCATGATCGACCGCGAGACGGGCGCGATCTATGTCTTCGAGCTCGTGCCGACCAACGAGGACACAGCCGAGACCGACGAAGAGCTGGAATTCGAAGAGCGTGACGTCACGCCGGCGGAGGTCTCGCGCATCGCCGCTCATCAGGCGAAGTCGATCATCAACTCGATGGTCCGTGAGGCGCGCCGCGAGAAGGTCTACCATGACTACAAGGGGCGGGTCGGCGAGCTGATCACCGGACTGGTGCAGCAGACCAACCGCAAGTTCACGATCATGAAGCTCGACAACGAGGTCGAGGCGGAGTTGCCGCGCCGTGAGCAGCCGGACAACGAGCGCTATCACTTCAACGAGCGGATCAAGTGCGTCATCCTCGCGGTCAACGATCCGGAGCTGGCGCGTGAGTCCGGGGTCATCCTGTCACGCAAGGACCCCCAGCTCATCAAACGGCTCTTCGAGATCGAGGTCCCCGAGGTCTATGACGGCATCGTCGAGTTCAGGAGCATCGCGCGCGAGGCAGGGGTCCGCTCGAAGGTGGCGGTCTCGAGCCGCGAGCCGGGCCTGGATCCGGTCGGCGCCTGCGTCGGACCCGGAGGTTCGCGCGTCCGCAACGTCGTGACCGATCTCAGGGGGGAGCGCATCGACATCATCCCCTACAGCGATGATCCGGCGACCTTCGTCGCAAGCGCTCTGTCGCCTGCCAAGGTCGAGCGGGTCATCATCGATAAGAACACCCACACCGCCAACGTCATCGTCTCTGACAACCAGCTTTCGCTGGCGATCGGCAAGGAGGGACAGAACGCCCGACTGGCCGCCCAGCTGACGGGCTGGCGCATCGACGTGAAGAACCTGGCGATGGCCACCGATCAGGGCCTGGTCTCCTCACTGCCGACCATCGAGGAGGACAGGACGGAAGAAGGCGAGCGCATCTGTGCCGCCGTCACGGCCGACGGGGCGCACTGTCGCAATCACGCGCGTCCGGGCTCGCTGTACTGCGGCGTCCATGAGAAGACCGCGACGAAGGCCGCCCAGGGATAGCCACGATGACCGCGCTACGCAAGATACCTCTCCGGAGCTGTGTGGCCTGCCATCGTAAAGGTGCGAAGGGCGATATGGCGCGTGTCGTGCGCTCTGCGGACCGCACGGTCCTGCTTGACGCGACCGGAAGGGCAGCGGGCCGGGGAGCCTACCTCTGCCACGACGAGAGCTGTCTGGATCAAGCTCTGAGGACGAAGAGACTTGCGCGCGCGCTGCGCGTTGAACTGACGGATGTTGACCACGCTGCGCTACGACGCATGTTCGCCGAACAAGAGGGAGTGATCGCCCATGGCGGGAATTAAGGTACATGAGCTCGCCAAAGAGTTCGGGATGTCGAGCACCGAGCTGCTGGAACATCTCAAGGAGCTCAATATACCGGCGAAGAGCCACGCGACCAACCTCGTCGACGCCTACGTCGACATCATCCGCGAGCACCTCGCGCCTCTGCTGAAAGAGCGGGAGGCGGAGATCGAGAAGGCACGCGCGGCAGAAGAGGCCAAGGAGGCGGCCCGACGCGCCGAAGAAGAGGCGTTGCGGCAGGCGGAGCTGGAGGCTCGTCAGGCCCGGGAGGCGGAGATCCGTCGCCAGCATGAGGAGCAGCGCCGCGCGCGCGAAGCCCAGCTGGCCGCAGAACAGCAGGCAGAAGCCGAGCCTCAGCCTGAACCTGAGCCAGAGCACGCAGAACCTGAGGACGCTGAGGCTCCGGCAGACGATGCGGCCGTCAGCGAGGCTTCCGGCTCCGACAGTGAGAGCAGGCGCCGCAACCTCAAGGAGATGATCGCTGCGGAGTCCGCGCGTCTTGAGGCCGCCGCCGCCGCGAAACGCGAAGCGGAGGAGGCGGAGCGCTACCGCAACATGGCCCTTGAAGCTGAGAAGCTTGAGACAGAGAAGGTCCTGGCGCAGATGCGGGCAGAGATAGAAGCCGCTCAGCGCGAGAACCAGGCTAAGAAGAAGAAGAAAGAGAAGGACCGCGCCGAGGCCGAAGGCGAGGAAGGGTCGATCGAGGAACCGAAGTCCAAGTCGAAGAAGGGATCGCCCGAAGACCCGGAGGCAGCCGGTGTCGTCGTCGTTGAGGAGGGCGTGACAGTCGGAGACTTCGCGACGGCCCTGGGGCTTTCCAGCAACGACCTCATCAAGACGCTCTTCATGTTGGGGACGCCACTGACGGTCAACCAGCCGCTCTCCAATGAACTGATCGACCTTCTGGCCGATGACGTGGGTCGCACTGTCGAGATCCGCGACCCGGAGGCGGAGATGACCTGGACCTTCGAGGACGACCCCGAGGATCTGGCGCCCCGCAGCCCGGTCGTGACGGTCATGGGTCACGTGGATCATGGTAAGACCTCACTTCTGGACGCCATCCGCGAGACGGGAGTCGTCGAGACGGAGGCAGGCGGCATCACCCAGCACATCGGCGCGTCCGTGGTCGAGAAGAACGAGCGCCGTATCACCTTCATCGATACGCCGGGACACGAGGCCTTCACGGCGATGCGCGCCCGGGGCGCCAACATCACCGACATCGTCATCCTCGTCGTCGCAGCCGATGACGGCGTCATGCCGCAGACGATCGAGGCCATCAACCATGCGAAGGCCGCCGAGGTCCCGATCGTGGTCGCGGTCAACAAGATCGACAAGGACAACGCCAACCCTGACACCGTGCGCCAGATGCTCACTGAGTATGAGGTGATCCCGGAGGAGTGGGGCGGTAAGAACATCTTCGTCAACATCAGCGCGAAGAAGCGCATCGGCATCGATGAGCTGCTCGAAATGGTCTTGCTGCAGGCCGATGTGCTCGAGCTGCAGGCCAATCCGGACGCTCCCGCGTTCGGGACCGTCGTCGAGGCCAAGCTTGACAAGGGGCGCGGCCCCGTTGCGACCGTGCTCGTTCAGCGGGGCACCTTGCATGTCGGCGACGCCCTGGTGGCGGGTACCGCCTTCGGGCATATCCGTGCCTTGCTCGATGATAAGGGACGCTCCATCCGTGTGGCCGGGCCCTCTGAGCCTGCAGAGATCATCGGGCTTCAGTCCGTTCCTTCATCAGGTGACGAGTTCTGCGTGTTCGCTGACGAGCGGGCAGCGCGCTCGCTGGCCGATGAGCGGGCGATGAAGCAGCGTCTGCGTCTGCAGGAAAGCTCACGGAACCGCATCTCACTGGACAACCTCTTCGAGACGATCGAGGCAGGGGAGCTCAAGGAGCTCAACCTCATCGTGAAGGCGGATGTCCAGGGCTCGATCGAGGCCTTGAGTGACGCCTTCGCGAAGATGGACCAGAGCGAGGTCCGCATCACCGTCGTGCACGCGGCCGTCGGCGCCATCACCGAGACCGATGTCGCCCTGGCTGCCGCAAGCAACGCCATCATCATCGGCTTCAACGTACGCTCGACCCCGGGGGCGCGCTCCGCCGCCGCCGAAGAGAAGGTCGATGTGCGCCTCTACAGTATCATCTACCAGGCGATCGAGGAGATCAACGCCGCGCGCGTCGGTCTGCTTGCTCCCGAGTTCAAGGAGACCGAGACCGCGCAGGTCGAGGTCCGTGAGCTCTTCCGGGTACCCAAAGTCGGCGTGATCGCCGGAGCCTATGTGCTTGACGGTGAGATCCATCGCGACGACCGTGTCCGGGTCGTTCGCGACGGCACCGTCATCTACGAAGGGGAGATAGGCTCGCTGCGCCGCTTCAAGGAGGACGTCAAGACCGTGAGAAGCGGCTATGAGTGCGGCGTCGGCGTTGAGGGCTATCAGGACCTGAAGGTCGGCGACATCATCGAAGGCTTCACGGTGATCGAGGTCGCGCGCGAGGCCTGAGAGTGTGACCATGCTGCGCGACCCCGGACAGATCTTCAACCGTAAGAACAACGAGCGCCTCCGCGAGTTGCTTGCGACGATCCTTGCGCAGGATCTGAACGACCCTCGTCTGGAGTTCGTGACCATCACCGGCGTCGATACGGCGCCTGATACCCGTTCTGCCCGCGTGTTCATCAGCACGGACCCAGAACGCTACGAGGCTGCGCTGGCCGGCTTGCGCAGCGCGCACGGACGTATCCAGAGCCTCCTGGGCCATGCGCTTGGCTGGAAATATACGCCAGAGCTGCGCTTTTCCATCGACGAGACCATCGACGAGGCGTCCCTGATCGAAGCTGCGATCCAGGAGCGGGAAGGATCCCGATGAAGGCCCTGCGTGATCTGCTGGCAAGCCTCGGGCCCGCCTCGACGATAGCGGTCTGCGGGCACACGCGTCCGGACGGAGACGCGATGGGCTCGGTCCTGGGCTTGTCGCTGGCCCTGCGCGACGCCGGCCTCGACGTGTTGCCGCTTCTGGCCGACGCGTCCCCGACGCCTCCCGCGTATTCCTGGATGCCTTGCGCCGATGCGCTGATCCCGGTGAGCAGTCTGGACGCCGAGCGTCGCTTCGACCTGCTCATCATCGTCGACACTCCGGTGATCGAGCGCCTGGGGCAGGCGGGCCAGTTGCTCGCGCGCTGCGATCGCACGTTCCTGATCGATCACCATCCCGCCCGCGGATCCTACACCGATCAGAGCCTGTGCGATCCTGGCGCCGCTGCCACCGGGCTGCTTCTCTGGGAGATCCTGCCTGAACTCAAGTTGCAGCGCACGCCTGCGGTCGCGACCTGTTGCTATACGGCGCTTCTTAGTGATACGGGTTCCTTCCGCTTCAGCAACACGGATGCGCGCGCCCTGGAGGGAGCCTCCAGCATGGTCGCCGCCGGCGCTGATCCGGCCTTGATCGCGACCGCGCTTTTCGCCAACAAACCGCTCGCGGCCCTCAGGCTTGATGAGCTCGTGTTGAGCCGGGCGCAGCTGGAGAACGCGGGAGCCGTCGTCGTCTCGCACTACGATCAGGGCGACCTCAGCCGTCTTGGGGTCGATGTGGGCTGGACCGAGGATCTCATCGATCTGATACGGGTCGTCGAGGGCGCAGGTATCGCGCTGCTCTTCGTCGGGACCGACGCCGGCGCGCGGGTCTCCCTGCGCTCATCGGGAAGCTTCGATGTCTCAGAGGTAGCGATGCGCTTCGGAGGGGGAGGACACCACGCGGCTGCCGGCATCACCTGGCCTGACAAGGAGGCGAGCATCCCTGAGATACGGGATCGGCTCTTAGCCCTCCTGCCCCAGGGAGCACAGAAGTGAGCAGGCCGCGTCGGGGAGCCACGGCGCTCTCGGGCGTGCTGCTCGTCGACAAGCCCGCACAGATCAGCTCCCATGAGGTCATCTCACGACTCCGCCGTCTGAGCGGGGAGGGGCGCATCGGCCATGCCGGTACCCTGGATCCGGCGGCGACCGGCCTGCTCGTGGTGCTCTTCGGGCCGGCCACTTCGCTCTCGCAGACCCTGAGCGCAGAGGTCAAACGCTACGAAGCGCAGATCAGCTTCGGCGTGCAGACGACGACCGATGACGGGGAAGGCGAGGAGCAGGAGAGCGCGCCCGTGCCCCCGGAGCTCTTCGATCCTGCGCGCGCCCAGGAGATCCTCGACCGTTTTACCGGGGTCCAGGAGCAGACGCCCCCCTCGTTCAGCGCGTTGAAGATCGCAGGCGTCCGCTCCTATAGCGCTGCGCGCAAAGGCGCAACTCTGGAGCTGGCGCCCCGCACGATCGAGGTACGTAAGGCGCGACTGCTGTCCTGCGACCCAAAGAACTACAGCTGGACGGTCGACTTCCTGGTCTCGAAAGGGACCTACATCAGGGCTCTGGCGCGCGACATCGGCATCTCTGCCGGCACCCGGGCACACCTGGGCGGGCTTCGACGCACAGAAAGCGGGAGGCTGCGGCTGAGCGACGCCCATACGCTGGAGGAGATCGGGCAGCGGGTCATGGAGGGCGGAGACCCGCTTTGTATCGCCGAGCTCTTCTGCGAGCGTGAGCTCCTGGGCGCGCTCCCATATCGCGTTGCTGGTCCACGCAGGGGGCCGGCGGTCGTCGTCCTCGGGGTCTTCGACGGAGTGCATCGGGGTCATCAGGCGCTGTTGCAGGCGGCACGACGAGAAGCGGATCTGCAGGAACGTGAGCTGGTGGCGCTGTGCCTGGACCCACTCCCCGAACGAGTCCTGCGCCCGGCTCAGGCTCCGGCACAACTGAGCGACATCGAAGAGCGCCGCAGCCTGCTTCGACGTTACGGGGCCGACCGTGTCGAGGTCCTTGAATTCACCCCGGCCCTTGCGCAGGCAGGACCGGAGTTCTTCGTGCGCCAGCACCTGGCCGCGCGCGTGAGCCCGACCGCGCTCTTTGTCGGAACGGACTTTCGCTTCGGGCAGGGGCAGTCAGGGGACGTGGGCCTTCTGAGCGATCTGCTCGACTGCCCGGTGAGCGCTGTGCCGCTGACGACCACAGAGGACGCCCAGCCCATCTCAGCAACGCGCATACGGGCGCTGCTCGCTGCCCGACGCCTCGATGAAGCCTACGATCTTTCGGGGCATCCGCTTGAGCTTCGCGGAGTCGTGAAGTCAGGGCGCGGACAGGGTCGTGAGCTCGGGTATCCGACTGCCAATCTGGAGCTGGGTCCTGCGCGCGAACCGCTCTGTTTCGCGGCAGGCGTCTATGCGGCCACCGCGCAGGTCGCTGGCGACGCGGAGCGGCGCTATCTCGCCGGGCTCTTCATCGGTCAAGCGCCGACGCCGGGTTTCGAACAGGAGCGAACAGGCGTCGAGATCCACCTGCTCGACTATGAAGGAGACGAGCTCTACGGCCAGGAACTTCAGGTGACGGTCGAACGCTTTCTGTCAAAGCCGCAGCGCTTCAAGTCGTCCGGGGAGCTTGCTGGCGCCATCGGAGACTGGCTCTTTGCTATCCGCCAGAGAACTATCGTAGAATGAGGCTGTGGGTTTCAGGGGGAACTTCGGGTCTCGACATGAGGAGGAACGTATGGCTCTGCCAGAGCTTTCAACGGAGCAACGTCAGAAGAACCTTGAGCTGGCCGCGAAGATGCGCCGGAGTCGGGCCGCGTTACGCGCGGATCTGAAGAGCGGGAAACAGACCCTCACTGAGGTCCTGGAGCGCGCAGATGATCCGGTGGTCATGCGCATGAAAGTGAGCACCCTGATCGAGTCTCTGCCGGGTTATGGTAAAGCGCGCGCGGAAAAGCTGATGGCCAAGGTCGACATCTCTGCCACGCGACGCGTCCAGGGCCTGGGGGCCCGTCAGCGCGCTGCCCTGATCGAAGCTCTGTCAAGATAGTGGCGGAGTCAGTCACCCGGAAGGGACATCTTTTCGTGTTCTCGGGTCCCTCGGGTACCGGAAAGGGGACGGTACTTGCCGAGTTGCTGTCGAGAGACCCCGCGCTCTGGTTCTCGGTCTCGGTGACGACGCGCCCTGCGCGGGCCGGAGAAGTCGAGGGGCGGGACTATCACTTCGTATCACAGGACGAATACGATCGTCTTGCCGGAAACGATGGCTTACTTGAGGGCGCGCGTGTCTTCGGCTGCTCCTATGGGACGCCCCGAGCTCCGATCGACGCGCATGTCAGCGACGGGGTCGACTGCATCCTGGACATCGACGTACAGGGTGCGCTGCAGGTCAAGGGTCGCATGCCCGAGGCGGTCCTGATCTTCCTTGAACCGCCCTCGATAGAGGAGCTCCGCCGTCGGCTTCAGGAGCGCGGGACAGAGTCGGCAGAAGAGATCGAACGGCGGCTCGCGGGCGCTGCAGATGAAATGTCTCATGCGAGTGTGTATAATCATATACTCGTGAACGTACAGATAGACGAGACGGTCGCGGCAATCCAGGAGATCATCGCCGCGTACCACTCCAAGGAGTAGAACATGTCAGTGTCCCAACCAGAGATCGATCAGCTTCTCGACCAGGTCGACAGCAAATTCACCCTCTGCATCCTCAGCTCGAAGCGCGCACGCCAGATCAACGAGATGATCCACGGCGTACGTGACCAGGCGCTTGCGGCGATGGCGACCTCTGAGATCGCTAAGCTGACGAGCACCAAGCCGCTCTCTCTGGCCATGGATGAGATCGCGCAGGGCGATGTCCTGCCCGATGCGCACGCTCCTGCAGAGAAGCAGGATGTCGAGCCCGGGACCGAGGCCGCAGAGAGTAACGTTCTGCTGGGCTGAGGACGCGCCCCGCTCATGGCCGATCGCGTCTGCTTCATCTCCTTTCATGAACTGGGACTGAAAGGCAAGAACCGTCCCACCTTCGAACGACGCTTCCAGATGAATCTTGAGGAGGCGCTCGATCGCTATCTTTCCTCACTGCCCCAGCCGGTCAAACGTCAGACGATCGTCGGACACGTCCGCCGTATCACCGGTCGCTTCACGGTCGAGGTCTTCGATGCGGAGCACTGGGAGTCGATAGCCGCAGCACTGGCCAAGGTGCCCGGCACGAGTTCGGTGACGCTGGCCTGGCGGGGCGGCCGCGATCTGGGCGAGATCGAGACGCTGAGCCTGCGCTGTTTCAAGGAGGCCCTTCCGACAGGCAGCTTCCGCGTGCGCGCGAAGCGATCGAACACCGACTTCGCGATGAGCAGCATGGATCTGGCGCACCACCTCGGCGAGGTCCTGATCGACGTCTGTCCGGTCCCCGTGAAGATGAAGGGAGCTGAACTCGAGATCCAGGTCACCATCGTCGGTGGGGATTCCTATATCTCTTCACGGCGGATAGAGGGGGTAGGGGGGCTGCCGACCGGATCCTCGGGGCGGGTGGTCTCGCTCCTTTCCTCTGGCATCGATTCTCCGGTGGCGACCTGGCGGATGCTGCGGCGCGGTGCGGTGGGTATCGGCCTGCACTTCTCCGGGCGACCAGCGACCAGCGACGCCTCGGAGCGCCTGGTCGCAGACATCGGCGCGGTCCTCAGCGCGACCGGAGGTCTGGCACGCATCTGGATCGTGCCCTTCGGCGACATCCAGAAAGATATCGCGAGTCGCGTCTACGCGCCTCTGCGCATCCTGAGCTATCGGCGTATGATGCTTGCCGTGGCCTGCGCGCTGGCCCAGCGTGAGGGAGCCCTGGCGCTGGTGACCGGCGAATCGCTCGGACAGGTCGCCTCCCAGACCCTTGAGAACATCGCGGTCGTCAGCACAGTCGCTGACCGTCCCATCATGCGCCCCCTCATCGGCAGTGACAAACAGGAGATCATCGCAGAAGCGCGGCGTATCGGCACCTATGAGCTTTCGATCCAGGATGCGAGCGACTGCTGCACGCTGTTCATGCCGCCTCAGCCGGAGACCCATGCAAGCTTCGAGGCCATGGAACAGGCTTGGGCGCTGCTTGACGTTGAAGGCGCGGTGTCGTCCTGTCTGGAGTCGGCTACCCGGCTCGACTTCCCCTGTCGCAGCTATCAGCGCAGCTCAAAGGCGTGACGGGCCCTGTTCTCGCTCTGCGTCTTCGCAGGGCCCTGCTGAAACTCTGATATAATCATGTAGACAAAATTGTATACATTGAACCAGAGCGCCCCGAGGAGGCCTGCATGCATCACGCTGATTTCGAAGACGGCATCACTGAACAGGTAAAGGAATACACCGAGCGCGAAGCGGTGATGCGGGCCGCCGACCGTTACTTCTATCTGCAGGCCGTGCGGGGCAAGGTGAACCATCGCGTCACGATGGCAGACGGTCGCGACATGGTCATGCTCGCGTCCTACAGTTACCTCGGGTTGATGGGACACCCCAGGATCGAGGCCGCGGCCAAGGCGGCCATCGACGACTACGGCACCGGCGCTGGCGGCGTACGCCTGCTGACCGGCACGACCGACCTGCACGAGCGTATGGAGGCGCGCATCGCGCGCTTCGTCGGACGCGATGACGCCTGCGTCTACACGAGCGGCTACCTGACCAATCTTGCCATCATCACGGCGCTGACCGGTCCTGGCGACCTGGTCATCATGGACAAGCTCGACCATGCCTCGATCGTCGACGGCTGTATGCTCTCCGGCGCGCGTTGGAGGACCTATCGCCACAACAGCATGGAGCATCTTGAAAGCGTGCTGAAACGCGCCCAGGGCAAGTACAAGACGATGCTCGTCATCGCGGATTCGGTCTTTTCCATGGACGGTGATATGGTCGATCTTCCGGCGCTTGCCGAGGTCACCCACGCCTACGGCGCCCGCCTCATGATCGACGAGGCGCACTCCATCGGCGCGCTCGGTGCGACCGGTCATGGGATCGAGGAACATTTCGATATGTCAGACGCCATCGACCTGAAGATGGGCACCCTCTCCAAGGCGGTGCCCTCGGTCGGCGGCTACCTGGCGGGCGACCACGAGCTCATCAACTACATGCGCCACGCATCGCGCCCGTTCATCTTCTCTGCGGGGCTTGCGCCCGCGCAGTGTGCGAGCGCCATGGCCGCGCTCGATGTCATCGAGGAGGAACCCTGGCGGGTCGAACGCCTGCAGAAGGTACAGATCGACTATGCGCGCGGTCTGATGGAGCTCGGATTTGATACCATGGAAACCGACACGGCTATCGTGCCGGTACGCGTCTGCGATGAGGCCAGGACGATGGATCTGACTCGCGGGCTCTTCGATCGGGGCATCTTCGTGTGCCCGATCGTGCACCCGGCGGTCCCCCGGGGGACCGAGCGCCTGCGTACCTGCCTGATGGCGACGCATACCGAAGAGGATCTGCGACAGGTCTTCTCCGCGTTTGAGGAATCGGGAAAAGAGCTTGGACTCATCTGATACAAGACGGGTGAACCTCCTGATGCGCGTGGCATCGCTTGCACTGGTCTCCCTTGTCTGCTTCACTATCGCCGCCTACGCCCTTGAGATCTGGCCCGCCTACGCGCACTATCACAACGACTATGCGAGCACCGGGAAGTGGACGGCCTGGTTCAACGGGCCGATCCTTGCGCGCGACCAGCAGATCGTCAAAGACAAACTTGAACGGGACGCCCGGGCAAGCTACAGCCTGACCGGCGACCTGCTCCAGCTTCGTGCCGGGAACCGTCGCCTCAGCGCCGGGCGCGAGGGGCTGCGCTACTTCCTGGCAGCCGCGCCGGCTGACAGTAGCGACCTGATCGGCACCTGGGTCGCCTCGAACACACTGGTGTCGGGGCGCCGCAGCGCAGCGACCCCCGTCATCATCGACTCGCGCAGCGCTCGCAGTCTGGGGGTGGGGCCGGGCGACAGCATCACCCTCGAGGTGAAGCTTGCCGACGCAAGCTCCAATGAGGTACAGGGACGCTTCACGGCGGTCGTGACGGCCGTGGCCCGTCCGACGGCACAGTTCAAGGGGGTCGCCCTTGAGTCGGCCGCGATGCGACGCTTCATCGCCTCAGCACAGCAGGTCACGGCGACCGATCTCCATGTGTTCGGAGGGTCGACGACTCTGCCGCAGGATCTGGCCCGGGCGCTTTCTGCCGACCAGATCAAGGGCGCTCTGCGCGCAGACCTGATCGGACGCGACGTCAGGACGCTGAGCAGCCGGGCTTCAGCCCTGCGCTACTCGATAGCGGCAGCGGCCATCATCATCCTGGGCGTCTACAGCGCCGGAGAACTCATCTCGCGCCTGCAGGCAGAGCCCCCGCTCTCGAAGAGAAGGGCGCGGACACTGACGATCATCGACCTCCTGCTCAGCGCGGTGGTCTTCCTCTCCGCGTCGGTGGCTGCGGTGTTTCTCGCCGGAGCTCTGATCCGCCTCCTCATGCAGTTCGAGCCGCCCGGCGCTTCGACGATCCAGACCCTGATCCTGTTCCTGGCGCTGAGCGCCCTGCTCATCTGTGCGAGGGCGTCCATCGCGCAGCTGATATTCAAACGCCGCGGCGCGGAGATCACCGGTGGATAAGAAGGTCCTGCTCGGGGTCACGGGCTCGATCGCGGCCTATAAAGCCTGCGAGCTGTGTCGTCTTCTCGCGAAGAAGGGGATCGAAGTCCAGGTCGTCATGACCGGGCATGCGTGCGAGCTGGTAGGACCGGCCACCTTCCGCTCGCTGAGCGCAAGACCGGTCGCGCTCGATCTCTTCGAAGAGCCCAGCGCTGCGGTCCATCACATCGAACTGGC
>WQUG01000034.1 GCA_009785855.1 Actinomycetes bacterium | reverse complement strand
ATCGGCGCGGTCATGGTCGCGCTCGTCATGGCGGTCCTGCTCTTCATCGTGGCGCCGGCCGCGCTCACGAACCTCATCGTCGGCCCGGCGGACGTCCATGTCTTCTACTGGAACCTGGTCGACGGCCTGCTGCGCGTGGCGGCCTTCTTCGGCTACGTGCTGCTCATCGGGCGTCTGCCCGACATCCATCGGGTCTTTGCCTATCACGGCGCCGAGCACAAGACGATCCACTGTCTGGAGCACGGCGAGGAGCTCAGCCCAGAGAACGCCCGGCGCTACTCCACACAGCACCTGCGCTGCGGGACCGCCTTCCTGCTCATGGTGCTCGTGATCGCGATCCTGATCTACACGCTGATCCCGATCCGGCTCATCGCGCTGCAGCTGGGCATCACGAACAGCTGGCTGTTGCTTCTGGTCGTCGTCGCCATCCGCCTGCTGTTGCTGCCGCTCATCGCTGGCATCAGCTACGAGATCACGGTGAAGTGGGCGGGCCAACACGAGGACAACTTCCTGGTCCGCGCCATCATGTGGCCGGGTCTGCAGATGCAGCGTCTGACGACCGCCGAGCCCACCGACGACATGCTCGAGGCAGCGATCGCCGCGACCCGTGCCGTTCAGGCAGCAGAAGCGGGAGAGTGAGTCCATGGCAACCCTGGCAGATCGTCTGCGGACCATCATCGAAAGCCACGAGGAGTTGAGCGCGAAGATGGGCTCGCCCGAGGTGGTCTCCGATCAGAAGCAGTATGCCCGTCTGGCCCGGGAACACCGCAGCCAGGAGCCTCTGGTCGGCGCCGCGCGCGCGTATCTGGACGCACTCCGGACCGCTGACGAGGCCCGCGAGATGGCAGCCGACCCCGAGATGAAGGAGCTTGCGGCAGAAGAGCAGCAACAGGCCGAAGCGCAGGCGGCGCGCCTGGAAGAAGAGATCAAGGTGATGCTCATACCGGGCGACCCCAACGACGACAAGAACATCATCGTCGAGATCAAGGGGGCGGCCGGCGGCGATGAGGCCAACATCTTCGCCGGCGATCTCTACCGCATGTATCAGAAGTTCGCGGAGGCGCGGCGCTGGAAGCTCACCGAGATCGACGGCTCGCCCTGTGAGGCGGGCGGTTTCAAGGACGTATCGTTTCGGATCAAGGGAGAGAGCGTCTACTCCGTCATGAAGTTCGAGAGTGGCGTCCATCGTGTTCAGCGGGTGCCCAAGACCGAATCTCAGGGGCGCATCCATACCTCGACGGCGACCGTGGCGGTCCTGCCCGAGGCCGACGAGATCGAGATCGATATCCGCGACGAGGATCTGCGCATCGACGTCTACCGCAGCTCAGGGCCTGGTGGCCAGAGCGTGAATACGACCGACTCGGCCGTGCGCATCACGCACCTGCCGACCGGACTCGTCGTCCAGTCCCAGAACCAGAAGTCGCAGATCCAGAACCGCGAAGAAGCCCTGCGCGTCCTGCGCGCGCGCCTCTACGAGGCCGAGCTTGAGCGTCAGCAGCGCGAGCTTGGCGACGAGCGGCGCGGCCAGATCGGACGCGGCGATCGCGCAGAGAAGATCCGGACTTACAACGGCCCTCAGGACCGGGTGACCGATCATCGCATCGGCTGGAGCGGCTCGTATCAGACGATACTTATCAACGGAGACCTGCAGGCGCTGTGCGAGGCGCTCATCGCCGCAGACCGGGCACAGCGCCTGGCGCTGTCCGCAGGCGAGTAGGGGACCTGTGGCAGACGCGGGCTGGACGGTGATGGCCGCGCTTGACTGGACGCGCGACTACCTCGGCCGCGCCGGTGACGAGCATCCCCGCCGCAGCGCCGAATGGCTGCTTGAGGATGCCTGCGGCCTGTCTCGTCTGGAACTCTACACCCGTTTCGATCAGCCCCTTACGCTTCAGGAGCGCGCCCATCTGCGCGCGGGCGTGGCGCGCCGCGCTGCCGGCGAGCCGCTCCAGTACATCACGGCCAGGGCGCCCTTCCGGCATCTCGAGCTGAAGGTGACGCCCGCGGTGCTGATCCCGCGCCCCGAGACCGAGGTGCTGGTCGATCTGGCCCTCGAAGCGCTGTCTGGGCAGGAGCGCAGGCGACGCATCGAACTTCCGCCGCGGGAGCCCAGCTCGGCCTCCGGCTTCCCGAGTCGCCCGCTGAAACCGACACTTCGGTCGGTTTCCGAGACGCGGGCTTTGTCGGGTGATCCTACGGCCGGCTTCCCGCGTGCGGGTTCCGATACGTCACCCGCACTCCCGGTGCTGGACCTCGGTACCGGGTCGGGCTGCGTCGCGCTCTCGATCGCAAGCGAGGCCGGAGTTCCGGTCACAGCGACCGACATCAGCGCTGAGGCGCTTGCCGTCGCGCGCGAGAACGCAGAGGCGCTCGGTCTCGCGGATCTCATCGACCTGCGCCAGGGAGACCTCTTCGATGCGCTGGACCCCGATGAGCGCTTCGAGCTGATCGTCTGCAATCCGCCCTACATCGCTGATGCGGACAGAAAGACGCTTCCGCCCGAGGTCCGCGACTTCGAGCCGGCCACGGCGCTCTTCGCCGGACCCGACGGGCTGGACGTTTGTCGGCGCATCATCAAAGACGCGCTGTGCCATTTAACTGCCAATGGTGTCTTTATCATGGAACTTGGTCAAGATAACAGTAGGCAGGCGGCGGCAGAAGCGGTAAAGTTAGATGTGTACGAGTCCATCGACGTGCTTGCGGACCTGACGGGGCGTGATCGCTTCCTCAGGTTACGCGCAAGAGCGTCCGATTAAGGAGGTCCGTGATCATGGGTCAGGTGTTCCATGTAGACCAGAGCGATCCATCAGATGAGATCGTCAACCATGCCGCTTCCGTCCTGCGCGGAGGCGGCATCGTTTTACTTCCGACCGATACGGTCTACGGACTGTGTTGTGTCCTGTCCGACAGCGTGACCACCGGAGCGCAGGAGCTCTTCGACATCAAACGGCGCGAGACCGGGATATCGATCCCGGTGTTGGTCAGCAAGCCGACCGATCTCTATGTCGGCGGCAAGGACATCCCGGATTATGCCAAGAAGTTGGCGGAGACCTTCTGGCCGGGCCCCCTCACGATCGTGGTCAAGGCCTCAGATCGGGTCAAGCCCGAGTTCCGCAAGAAGGAGGATGGGAGCATCGCGCTTCGCTGTGCGGACAGCGAGCTCGTCCGCAAGCTGATCCTTGCGGCGGGCGGGGCGCTTTTCGCGACGAGCGCGAACACTCACCAGAAGCCGGCCCCGGCCCGTTTCGAGGACATCGAACAGCGCATCATCGACGCTGCGGACTGCGTCCTGAACGGTGGCGACTGTGCCGAGGGCATCAGCTCGACGATCGTGGTCTGCACCGGAGACGCGCCGCAGGTCACGCGCGAGGGCAGTATCACCGAAGCTCAGATCAAAGAGGCGCTGGGCGCATGAAGATCGCGCTGGGAGCCGATCACGGGGGAGCTGAGCAGAAGGAGGCCCTGCGTGCTTACCTGGAGGGCGAGGGCCGTCAGGTCCTTGACTTCGGGGCCCCGGCCAACGGTCAGTCCGTCGACTACCCGGACTACGCGCTTTCGGTCGCCCGTGCGGTCGCTGCAGGCGAGGCTGACTGCGGGATACTCATCTGCGGGACCGGCATCGGGATGGCCATCGCCGCGAACAAGGTCTGCTCCGTCCATGCGGCCACGGTCACCGATACCAACGCCGCCCGCCTGTCCCGCCAGCATAACGACGCGAACGTGCTCTGTCTTTCAGGGCGCTTCATCTCGCCGGAGACCAACCGTGAGATCGTCGACATCTTCCTGAGCACTGATTTCGAGGGGGGGCGCCACCAACGGCGTATCGACAAGATAACCGCAGCTGAGAACAGGAGTGATCCTCTATGAGCACCTTGACCCATCTTTCACAATCAGACCCGGCCATGACCGATCTGCTCGGCGCTGAGCTGAGCCGTCAGCGTCGGACCATCGAGCTGATCGCCTCAGAGAACTTCGTGTCCCTGCCCGTGCTCGAGGCGATGGGCACGGTCCCGACGAACAAGTATGCGGAGGGTCTGCCAGGCAAACGCTACTACGGTGGTTGTGAGGCGGTCGATGAGATCGAGGACCTGGCACGGGCGCGCGCCTGTGAGCTGTTCGCGGCTGACCACGCCAACGTCCAGCCGCACAGTGGCGCCCAGGCGAACTTCGCGGTCTACTTCGCCCTGCTCGAGCCGGGGGACAAGGTCATGGGCATGAGCCTTGATGAAGGCGGACACCTGACGCACGGTTCCCCGGTGAACTTCAGCGGCAAGTGGTTCGACATCGTCAGCTACGGTCTCGATCCCCGAACAGAGACGATCGACTATGACGAGGTCGAGCGCCTGGCACGCGCCGAGCGTCCTAAGATGATCATCGCCGGCGCCTCAGCCTACCCGCGCGTCATCGACTTCGAGCGCTTCGCGGCCATCGCCAAGGCGGTGGGCGCTTATCTGATGGTCGACATGGCCCATATCGCCGGCCTGGTCGCGACCGGAGCCCATCCCTCGCCCGTGCCCTGGGCTGACGTGGTGACGACGACGACCCACAAGACCCTGCGCGGGCCGCGTGCCGGCATGATACTCTGCACGGGCGAACTGGCGGCGCGTATCGACAAGGCGGTCTTCCCGGGGATCCAGGGCGGTCCTCTCGAGCACATCATCGCGGCGAAGGCCGTGGCTCTGGGCGAGGCTCTTCGCCCCGATTTCAAGGCCTACATCGACCAGGTGGTCATCAATGCCCGGGTCATGGGCGAGGCCATGGCAGAAGAGGGTCTGCGCCTGATATCGGGCGGTACGGACAACCATCTGCTGCTCGTCGACCTGCGCCCGGCCGGCATCACGGGCAAGGAGGCCCAGAACCTTCTTGAGGAGCTCGGGATCACGACGAACAAGAACGCCATCCCCGGCGATCCGGAAAGCCCCTTTGTCACGAGCGGCGTACGCGTAGGAACGCCCGCGATCACGACGCGTGGCTTCGGGGCAGACGAGGCCCGTCTGGTCGGCAGTCTGGTCGGGCGCGCCCTGTTCGCCCGCGAGGACACCTCCGTCCTGGGCCAGATCCGCGCCCGTGTCGAAGAGCTGCTCGCTCGCTTCCCCCTGTATCCGGAGCTGGATTACTGACATGCCTGATGAGCGTCCCTCATGGGATGAGTACTTCATGGAGATCACCCGCCAGGTGGCGACCCGCTCCACCTGCCTGCGCCGCCAGATCGGCGCTGTCATCGTGCGGGAGCGACGGATCCTTGCGACCGGCTATAACGGCACGCCGTCCGGAGTGCGTCACTGCGACGAGGTCGGCTGCCTGCGCGATCAGCTCAAGATCCCCTCGGGCGAGCGCCATGAGCTCTGTCGGGGGATCCACGCCGAGCAGAACGCGGTCATCCAGGCGGCACGATCCGGCACCTCCGTCGTCGGCTCCACCCTGTACTGCACTCATCAGCCCTGCATCCTCTGTGCGAAGATACTGATCAACGCGGGCATCGTCGAGATCGTCTTCTCGGGCGCCTATCCCGATGAGTTATCACGCGAGATGCTTGAGGAGGCCTGTGTCCGTCTGCGCCGGTGGGATGCGGAGCCGGCCTCGTGAGCGTCGCGCACATCCTGGCGCTGATCGTCGCTACCGCGTGCATCAGCTTCATCCTGACGCCGGTCATGCGTGACTTCGCGCTCAGACGAGGCTGGGTCACCGAGCCCGGAGAACGCAAGGTCCACTCCCGACCGACGCCGGAGCTGGGGGGGAGCGCGATGTTCGTCGCGATCCTGGTGGTCACGGCAGTCCAGTTAGCAGGGGAGCTTCTGTTCGGCTGGAACGGATTCTTCTCCGGCGCGAACATCCGCCCTCTGATGCTCGTCGGGATCCTGCTCGGATCCACGATCATCTATGTGACCGGCCTGATCGATGATCTGATCGACCTGTCTCCACGCCTCAAGTTCGCCGGCCAGGTCCTGGCAGCTGTCGTGGCGGTCGCCTGCGGGGTGCGGATCGGCTTCATCACGGCGCCCGGCGTCAGTCATGTGCAGGACCTCGGGATACTCTCGATCCCGGTCTCGGTCTTCTTCCTGGTCGCTTTCGCCAACATCATCAATCTGATCGACGGCCTTGACGGGCTTGCCGGAGGGATCTGCGCCATCGCTGCGGTCACCATGCTCCTGCTTGCGCGGGGCACGAGCCAGACCACCGCGGTGATCCTGGCGGCTCTTGTCATCGGCGCCTGTCTCGGGTTCTTGCGCTACAACTTCCACCCGGCCAGCGTCTTCATGGGAGACGAGGGGGCCTTGCTCCTGGGATTTCTTCTGGGGACCATCTCGATGATGGGGATCATGAAGACGACGGCTGCGATCGCTTTGGCTGTTCCCCTGCTGATAGTCGCGGTGCCGGTCTTCGATACCTTCTCTGCGATCGTGCGGCGTCTGAGTCATGGCAGGGCGATCGAGACGGCGGATCGTCATCATATCCACCACCGCCTGCTGGGGAGGGGTTTCTCCCAGCGCCAGACCGTGCTCATCATCTATGTCTGGTCGGCGCTTCTGGGCGTCGGCGCCTACAGTGTCAGCCATACTCCCTCGGTGATCCAGATCAGCGCATTGGCCATATTCCTCGTCGTTACGGGGCTGATCATCTGGTTTCTGGGTCTCTACGACTCAGCGCGGCATCATAAATGAACCAAGGTCTTTCGTTTTTCTTTCATTTCAGTATTGCAGGTGACGCTCCGGTCACGCTATCATCAGAGGGGTATGTTGGTGACATGCCTGAAGGCATGTCAGAAAGACAGGATCGATCATTCTCGACAACCCGCTTATTGCCGTCGCTCTGGGACTCATCGCCGGCTTGGTGATGATGGCGATCGTCGTCATGCTTCCCAAGCTGGAAAGATCGGGCGAAGCGCTCAAGCGTTGGCCCTACATGATGGCGGGCAATTTCATCGCCCTGCTGTTCGGCATGGGAGTCATCTATGGATACTTCCTTCTCGCCTCTCACGCTTTCGTATGGTTCGGCCTGGTGACCATCGTAAGCTATGTCATCTCACTGTTCATCAGCGCTCTGCCAGGTATCCGTCAGTTAAAGCGTCGAGTCTAGTAAAGGAGGGTTGAATGTCAGCAAGTGAAGCATACTCACCCATCAAGTTGTTGGGCGAGCACGTCACACATCTGATCGGATCGCTGGCGCCGCAGTCAGTTACGGGCAACGGCGAGCATCCGGTCAAGATGGGCATCACGCAAGTCGCGGCATCGCAGTACCTGGTCTTCTTTCTGATCGCGTGCGTGGTAGCCATCGTCATCGTGTTCGCTGCGAAGAAGAAGGCCGCGCTCGTGCCTAAGGGCCGCTTCATCAATGTGATCGAGTTCCTGGTGGATTTCATCCGCAACGGAGTCGCCTCGATCATCAAGAAGGATCCGCATAAGTACGTAGCGTTTCTCTGCAGCGTGTTCTTGTTCGTTCTCGTCAATAACCTGATCGGCCTCATTCCTGGTTGTAAGCCGGGTACGGGGACCATCGGAGGAACGTTCGCGCTCGGCATCTTCGTGTTCCTGTACGCAACGATCACGGGGATCAGAGTCAAGGGAGGCTGGGGCTTCATCAAGGGGATCGTCCCGCACGGGCTCCCGAAGCCGATCGTGCCGATCGTCTTCATCATCGAGCTGTTCTCCATGCTCTTGCGTCCGATCACGCATGCCTTGCGTCTTTTCGCGAACATGTATGCCGGGCACATCGTGTTGGGGATCTTCTCGATCTTGACGCAACTGTTCTTCATGGGATTGTTCAACAGCAAGGCGGCTACCGCAGTCGCATCGCCGGCATGGCTGATCCTGTTGATCGCCATGTATCTCTTGGAGTTCGTCGTTGCGTTCGTGCAGGCGTACGTGTTCGTGCTGTTGTCGGCGGTCTATATCGATTCGTCGGTCAGCTCACACTAGGAAGTAAGGCCGGGGCTCCCGGCAATGACAGGTGCCGCTGAAGTAGTGGCACTGAAGGAAGGAATATACTCATGGCTCTTCTGTTTTATGGTCTCGTCGTTATCGGCGCAGCGCTGGGTATCAGTTTCGTGGGCGCGAAGACCACCGAGGCGATGGCGCGCCAACCTGAGGTGTCCAGCACCGTTCAGACGATCTTCATCCTGGCAGCAGCCTTCATCGAGGCGCTGGCCCTTCTGGGCTTCGTCCTTGGTCTGATCAAATAACCATCTGCCACTTGAGAAGACGAGGAGATCAACCCTTATGAAAAAGAAAGCATTACTGAGTGCGGCGCTTCTGGTCTGTCTGGCGCTGCCTTCGGTCGCGTTCGCGGCCGAGGGTGCGGCGGCAGGCGGTCCAACGTCCATTCTGCAGTCTCCGATCGTCCCGCCGCTGGGCGAGTTCGTCCCGATGTTGATCGCGTTTCTCGTGGTCATCCTCGTGTTGGGCAAGTTCGGTTGGCCGATGATCATCAAGGCGCTTGACAACCGTGCCGCGACTATCGAGAACTCGCTGAAAGTCGCCGAAGAAGCGAAGCTTGAGAGCGAGAATATCCTCGACGAGTACAAGGCGAAGCTTGCCGAGGCACGCAGCGAGTCTGCGACCATCACCGACGAGGCGCGGGCGATGGCTGCTGAGCAAAGCGCGAAGATCGTCGCTGACGCCAAGGCCGAGGCCAAGGCGATCGTTGAGCAGGCGAAGATCGCCGCAGAGACGATGAAGCGAGAAGCAGCGGCCGACATCCAAAAGCAGACTGCCGAAGCTGCGGTGGCTATCGCGGCGAAACTCATCGGCAGCAAGCTTGACGCTGGTCAGGCGAACGGATTAACAAGCAAGTATTTCGCAGAGATGGGTAGCTTCAATGACAACTAACGACAGCGTTACAACGCTTGTTGCTAAAGTGGTGACGGCTTTTCCTCTGAGCGAAGGCGAGCGCAGCGCGCTCGCTGACAGGCTTTCGCAAGAGACTGGCGCGCCGGTCGTTCTTGACGAGCGCGTCGACGAGTCTCTTCTTGCTGGGATGAAGATCATGGTGGGCGACCGCCTGGTCGACAGCTCGCTGAAAGCCCAGTTGCAAGATCTCGAAGCTACGTTAGTGACACAGCAGGCTGGAGGCGCTTCGGGTGCTTCCGGCGATCTTATCCAGGGCATCGACGACTTCAAGCCTGACTTCGGTGTTCGTGAGGTAGGGACGGTCATCCAGGTCGGCGACGGTATCGCCCGCGTGACCGGGTTGGGAAAAGCGATGCAGGGCGAGCTTCTGGAGTTCGCCTGCAGTGATGGTTCCACCGTCTCGGGTCTGGCGTTGAACCTGAACCCGGAAGAGATCGGCGCCGTGCTGATGGGCGATGTCGACAAGGTCAAAGAGAACGATCTTGTCAGTTGCACCGGACGCCTGGTGGACGTTCCTGTCGGCGAGGGCATGCTGGGACGTGTCGTATCGCCGCTGGGCAACCCGATCGACGGCAAGGGCCCGATCGATTACGACGGGCGTCGTCCGGTCGAGTTCAAAGCGCCGGGTATCATCCAGCGCAAAGGTGTGTGCGAACCACTGCAGACAGGCCTTCTTGCCATCGACTCGATGATCCCGATCGGTCGCGGTCAGCGCGAGCTCATCATCGGTGACCGTCAGATCGGCAAGACCGCTATCGCGATCGACACGATCATCAACCAGAAGGACTCCGACGTCCTGTGTGTCTATATCGCCATCGGACAGAAGGCGTCGACGGTGGCCAGCATCGTCGAGACCTTCGAGAAATATGGCGTCATGGATAAGACGATCGTGGTCTCTGCGCCCGCGTCAGATGCGGCGCCGATGCAGTACATCGCCCCGATGGCCGGTTGCGCCATGGGTGAGTATTTCATGTATAACGGTGCTGATGGCAAGCCCGCCTCCGCGAGCAATCCAGGGCGCCACGTGCTCTGCATCTATGACGATCTGAGCAAGCAGGCGGTGGCCTATCGCCAGATGTCGCTGACCCTGCGTCGTCCTCCGGGACGCGAGGCCTATCCCGGCGACATCTTCTACCTGCATTCGCGCTTGCTCGAGCGCGCCGTCAAACTTTCTGACGAGAACGGCTCCGGCTCACTGACGGCACTGCCGATCATCGAGACGCAGGCAGGCGATGTGTCAGCCTACATCCCGACTAACGTCATCTCGATCACCGACGGTCAGATATTCTTGCAGTCGGACCTCTTCTTCCAGGGGGTACGTCCCGCTATCAATCCGGGCATCTCGGTATCTCGTGTTGGTGGAGACGCACAGATCAAAGCCATGAAGCAGGTGGCGGGCTCGTTGCGCCTTGACTTGGCGCAGTATCGCGAGATGGCCGCCTTCGCTCAGTTCGGCTCCGATCTTGATGACGCGACCAAGCAGACGCTGGCCCGCGGTGCGCGCGTCGTCGAGCTGCTCAAGCAGCCCCGTTACGCTCCGCTGCCGGTCGAGGCGCAGGTCGTTGCGATCTTCGCTGCGAACCAGGGCTTCATGGACACCATCGAACCTGAGCAGGTACCTGCTTTCCGTGATGGTCTGCTGGAGCACCTGAGTCTGTCCAACGCTGATCTGCTCAAGAGGATCGTCGATCAGAAGAAGCTTGACGACGAACTTGAGAAAGCGCTGACAGACGCGATCCGCGCATACGCCGATCTGTCCGGAGGCACGGACTGATGGCCAACCTCAAAGAGATCAAAGGCCGTATCACGGCTATCCAGTCGACGCGTCAGGTGACTCGTACGATGGAGATGGTCTCGACCGCGAAGATCCGCAGCGCCCAGAACAAAGCTGAGGCGGCCCACCCCTACACCGTGGCCCTTCGCCATATCCTTTCGGATTTGCGCCGGGCCGGTACGGGGGTCGCCCATCCGCTGCTTGAGGAGCATCCCGTATGCAAGCGGGTCATGATGGTGGCGGTCGTAAGCGACCGTGGTCAGGCCGGTGGCTTCAACGCGGGCATCATCCACATGGTGGAGCAGGCTCGTGCGCGCGCGCTGGCCGACGGGCTCGAAGTCGAGCTCGTCTGCTATGGGCGCAAGGCGCACAGCTACTTCCAGTATCGTGGTATCACGCCTGAACTGAGCATCACCGGCAACACGGGGTCTCCGGTCTTCGTCGACGCCCAGACGCTCGCCGCGCGTGTCATCCGCGAATATACTGAAGGAACGCTTGACAGGGTAGAGATATTCTATAATCACTTCGTCAATGTGGCGCGTCAGGTACCCGAGGTCGTGACGCTTCTGCCCGTCGTCATCGAAGACGAGGACTCTGCTGATGAGGCGGCGGAGAAGAAGCGCCGCTCGCTCGAGTACATCTTCGATCCTTCGGGTGAAGAGGTGCTCAGGAACCTGATCCCGACCTATGTCGAGGCGGTGATCTTCGGCTATCTGCTTGAGTCCGCCGAGTCTGAGCACGGGGCGCGCCGTACCGCCATGAAAGCCGCGACCGATAACGCCTCCGATATGATACAAACACTCACGCGGTCGTTTAACCGCGCACGTCAGAGCGCCATCACGACCGAGATCTCCGAGATCGTCGGCGGGGCGGCCGCCCTGGAAGATAACTAGCAGAAGAGAAGGACATGTCTATGAACACAGGACAGATCGTAAGCGTGGTCGGCGCGGTCGTCGACATCCAGTTCACGCCCGAGACGATGCCTGCCATCTACAACGCGCTCAAGATCGAGGCGGACACGCCGATCGGTCACGTCGAGACCATCTGCGAGGTGCAGCAGCATCTGCCCGGTGACATCGTACGCGCAGTCGCGATGTCTTCGACTGATGGCCTGCAGCGCGGTCTCGAGGTCACCGATACCGGCAAGCCGATGATGATGCCGGTCGGTAAGGCGACCTTGGGTCGCATCTGGAACGTCATGGGCCAGCCGGTGGACGAGAAGCCGATGCCGGAGGATATCTCCGACTGGTATCCCATCCATCGTCCGGCGCCGGAGTTCCCGGAGCTGGAGCCCTCGACGGAGATCTTCGAGACGGGCATCAAGGTCATCGACCTGCTTGAGCCTTACATCAAGGGGGGTAAGACCGGGCTCTTCGGAGGCGCTGGCGTCGGAAAGACCGTCGTCATCCTCGAACTCATCAACAACCTGGCCCAGGAATCCGGCGGCACTTCGGTGTTCACCGGGGTGGGGGAGCGCACGCGTGAGGGTACCGACCTCTTCAACGAGATGAGCGAGTCAGGCGTCATCAACAAGACCTGCCTGGTCTATGGTCAGATGAACGAACCACCGGGCGCCCGTCTGCGCGTCGGCCTGGCGGGACTCACCGAGGCCGAGTACTTCCGCGACGAGGGTCAGGACGTGCTCCTCTTCATCGATAACATCTTCCGCTTCACCCAGGCAGGTTCTGAGGTCTCGGCCCTGCTCGGTCGTATGCCCTCGGCTGTGGGCTACCAGCCTACGCTTGCCACGGAGATGGGTACGCTGCAGGAGCGCATCACCTCGACGACGACCGGCTCGATCACCTCGGTGCAGGCGATCTACGTGCCGGCAGACGACCTGACCGACCCGGCCCCGGCGACCGCCTTCACTCACCTGGATGCGACGACCACGCTGTCGCGTGCGATCTCTGAGAAGGGCATCTATCCGGCGGTGGACCCGCTCGACTCGACGTCACGCGCCCTTGACCCACAGATCGTGGGCGAGGAGCACTATCGGGTCGCGCGCGCCGTGCAGGAGACTCTGCAGCACTATAAGGACCTGCAGGACATCATCGCGATCCTTGGTATGGACGAGCTTTCCGAAGAGGACAAGCTGACGGTCTCGCGGGCGCGCAAGATCGAGCAGTTCCTCTCGCAGAGCTTCCATGTGGCCGAGCAGTTCACGGGTAATCCCGGCGTCTACGTCAAGCTTGAGGACACGATCCGCAGTTTCGCTGAGATCGTCGACGGCAAGCATGACGATCTGCCCGAGCAAGCCTTCCGCTATGTCGGGACGATCGATGACGTCATCGAGCGTGCAGCGCAGATGAAGGCCTCGGCGTAAGAGAGGACCTGATATGCCTGGAACTCTACTCGTCGATGTCGTCACGCCGACGCAGACGCTGTACTCTGGCGAGGTTCGACAAGTCGTCGCGACATCTCCTCTTGGTGAGTTCGGCATCCTGCCGATGCACGCGCCGATGGTGTGCGAGCTGGGCAGTGGCGAGTTGCGCCTGACGATGGACACCACCGATCGCGAAGTGGAGGTCTACGCTTTGCAGGGTGGCTATCTTCAGGTCGCCCTCGATCAGGTGACCGTGCTGACGGACCGCGCTCTGGCCATCAAAGGCCTGGACCGCGCGGATCTGCAGGCCCAGTTCGATGCCCTCAAGTCCGAGCGAGACGCGCTTCCCGATGACAGTGAACACATCGATGCCCGCAGTGATCTCCAGCGTGAGATGGACTGGCTCAGCTGTGTCCTGACGGTGCTCCTGCATCACTGACATGCGCTGGGCGCGCTCGCTGGCGTCGCTTTCGTGAGACTCGCGGCCCGTTTCTTGCGGACTGAAAGACAGGTATGGCAGACTACATCACCATAGATCGTTCCCCGGCGCTCTCCGGGAGTATCGAGGCGTGCGGAGCGAAGAACTCCGTTCTGAAGCTGATGGCCGCCTCGGTCCTGATCGAAGGGGTGACCGTTCTGCGCAACGTCGCCCGTATCGCTGACGTCGAGGTCATGTGCGCGGTACTGCGCGCTCTGGGGGTGCGGGTGGACTGGAGCGCGCCGCATGAGCTGACCCTGGACGCCAGCACGATCACCTCGACGACCGCTCCCTATGAGCTGGTGGCACAGATGCGCGCCTCGACGGCGGTCCTGGGGCCTCTGGCAGGTCGCTGCGGTGAGGCCCGCGTCGCTCTGCCGGGGGGCTGCAACATCGGCTCACGCAAGATCGACATGCACATCGCCGGTCTCCAGTCCCTGGGGGCTGAGGTGGAGATCCGCCACGGCTATATCGAGGTCAGGTCCCCGGCAGCGGGCTTACGAGGCGCGGAGGTCCTTCTTGAGTTCCCCAGCGTCGGCGCGACAGAGAACCTCATCATGGCGGCAGCGCTCAGCCGGGGCGCCACGGTCATCCGCAATGCTGCGCGCGAGCCGGAGATCACCGATCTTCTTGACTTCCTTGTCGAGGCGGGGGTCACGATCGATGGCAGGGGGACTGCTGAGCTGACGATCACCGGGACGACGAAGCTCGATGAGGTCTGTCATGCGGTGATCGGGGATCGTATCGAGGCCGGCACCTTCCTGGCCGCCGCCGCGATGACACGAGGCGAGGTCGAGGTCACGGGGATCGTTCCGGAACACCTCGAGATCGTCCTGCGCAAGCTTGAAGCGATGGGCGCGGTCGTGGAGCGGGGCGCCAGCAGCATCCTTGTGCGCGCCTCTGACCAACTGCGGGCGGTCGATATACAGACGCTGCCCTTCCCGGGCTTTCCGACTGACCTGCAGGCTCAGTTCATGGCCGCCTGCGCCGTTGCGCAGGGCTCGTCGATCATCACGGAGAACGTGTTCGAGAACCGCTTCATGTTCGCTGACGAGCTGGGCCGGATGGGCGCCGACATCTCGATCGAGGGGCATTACGCCCTCGTCAAGGGGGGAGCGGAACTTTCGGGAGCAGCGGTGCGCTGCCCCGATCTGCGCGGGGGAGCGGCGCTGGTCCTCGCCGGCCTGGTCGCGGAAGGAACAACGACGGTCCATGACGTCTTCCACATCGATCGTGGCTACGAGGGCTTCTGCGAGAAACTCTTCTCGCTGGGGGCAAGGATCGAACGTCACAGCGGGCAGGATTGATCGATCCGCCTGTGGATATACTGTGGACCTTCTGCGATCTCCAGGTAACAAGTCCCACACAGGGGCGTCAGTAAGAAGCGTTTTCGGGCATACTGGATAAGGTCGTTCGCGACCCTGATCTGCGTCTTTGTATTCGATAGCGTCTTGGGAAACGAAACAGAAAAGAGTTCATGGTATGGGGAAACACTCCCAGCGCGGGGACAGACGTGCTCGCGAGCAGTTCGAGAACACGATAGGCACGAAGGGCCTGTCCCGGCGCAAGAGCGCTGCGGCCGCTGACGGCTCGCGCATCAGGCGCGAGGCGGCACGCTCCTCGCTCAGCACGACGGGTCTGGCGACCTCCTCTCAGCTTGAGTCGGCGCCTGCCCGCCTGATGGCGGAGCGGGATCGTCGCCGCAAGCGTTCGCGTCGCCGCCTTGTTCTTATCCTGGGCGCCATCGGCGTCTTCCTGATCGCAGCTGCTGCGGGCGCCGGATTCTATTACAACAACCTGCAGGGCAAACTGTATCGGAACAAGCAGAGCGGTAAGGACGTCAGAGGCGCCATCACTCACACCGTGGCGTCCGGACAGCCCTTCAACATCCTTCTTATGGGGGGAGACAAGCGCCCCGGAGACACCGCATGGCGCAGCGATGTGATGATACTTGCCCGTGTCGACCCGAAGAAGAAGAAGGTCTGGATGGTCTCGATCCCCCGTGACTACAAGGCAGAGATCGACGGCTACGGGACCGACAAGATCAATGCGGCCTTCGCCTATGGGCAGGAGCCGCTTGCCATCAAGACGGTCGAGCAGCTGACCGGTCAGCCGGTCAACCACGTCATGACCGTCGATTTCGTGGGTTTCGAGAACGTCATCGATGCTCTGGGAGGGATCAAGATGGACGTACCTCAGGCCATCGACGACCCACAGGCTGACTACTCCAAAGGCAAGACCGCCTCAGTCATCGATGCGGGAGTCCAGATACTTGACGGAGCCCATGCGCTGACGCTGATGAGAAGTCGCCATACCTATGCGGACGGGGATTTCACGCGCATGAAGGTACAGCAGCTGTTCTTCAAGTCCCTGGTCGATCAGTTGTCCTCGACCCCGAAGTCGCATCTGCTCAGTGTTGTGAACACCTCCTCGCGCTATGTGACGACGGACATGAGCCTGGGGGATCTGATGGACCTGGCCACGGTCTTCAAAGGGCTTAAGTCAGATCATCTGTACACGACCACTTTGCCCGGTGAGTGGATCTCGCCCTATGTTGAACCCGATGTCGCAGGCATGACGACCATCCTGAACAAGTTCGCTGCAGAGGTCCCCTTCAATGCCCCCGAGAAGAAGCCGGTCGCGCAACTTGATCCTGCGAAGATCACGGTCACCGTGCTCAACGGCACCCAGCGTGCGGGCATCGCGAAGCAGGCGTCCTCGATACTGTTGGCGCATGGTTTCAACGTCGGTACCGTGGGTAACACCGAGAACCAATCCGTGTACCAGCAGAGCTATGTGTACTATAAGACGGATGTGGCGGCGGCACAAAGCGTCGCTGCGTGTCTGATGCCCGGGACCAAGGTCGTCAAGGACAGCGGCTTGCAGAACTTCTCAACAGAGCTGCAGGTGGTGGTCGGGCAGGACTGGGATCTCGCGAAGATCCCGGTCACCGGTACCAGCACGAACTGAACGTTCGCCACGGTCTGCGGCGCCTTGCCAGCGAACGTTCAGTTCGTGCTGCCAGGATCAAGCCTTGTGTTACGATGACTACGACGATCGTCTGAAAAAGGAGTATCGATGGATCATGATGTGAAGGACCTTGGCCAAGCTGTCGCGGGGCGCGCCCGTATCGAGTGGGCCGACGCTGACATGCCGGTCCTGGCGGCCATCCGGGAGCGCTTCGCCGCCGAGCATACCCTGCAGGGCATCCGTATCGGCGCCTGCATGCATGTGACGACGGAGACCGCCAATCTCATGCGGACGCTGGTAGCCGGCGGAGCGGAGGTGACGCTTTGCGCGAGCAACCCGCTGTCGACCCAGGATGATGTCGCTGCGGCGCTCGTCGAGTACTACGGCGTCGCGGTCCATGCGATCAGGGGAGAGGACGAGGCAACCTATCGCGGTCACATCGACGCCGTGATCGCGACGCATCCCCAGATGACGATGGACGATGGTTGCGACATGGTCAGCCGCATCCACGCGGACTTCGCAGATCAACTGCCAGAGATAATCGGTGGTACTGAGGAGACGACCACCGGGGTCATCCGCCTGCGCGCGATGGAAAACGATGCGGCGCTCAGGTACCCCATCATGGCCGTCAACGACGCCAAGACCAAACACTTCTTCGACAACCGTTATGGGACCGGGCAGTCGACGCTTGACGGCATCATCCGCGCGACGAACCGCCTGATGGCGGGTCGGACCCTCGTAGTGAGCGGCTATGGCTGGTGTGGCAAGGGTCTCGCCCTGCGCGCCAAGGGCATGGGGATGCGGGTCATCGCCTGCGAGGTCGACAGTCTGGCGGCTCTTGAGGCGGTCATGGATGGCTGTGAGGTCATGCCGGCGGCCGAGGCTGCTCGCCATGCTGACGTCTGGGTGACGGTGACCGGCAACTGGCATGTGATCGATGAGGCAGCCTTCGTCAACCTCAAGGACGGCGCGATCCTTGCGAACTCGGGCCACTTCGATGTCGAGATCAACATCGACTGGCTGCGCGAGCATGCGGTGTCATATGAAGAGGTCAAACCGCTGGTCGAGGAGTTCAGGATGCCAGATGGGCGTCGCTTCTATCTCCTGGCACAGGGGAGACTGGTGAACCTGAGCTGCGCCGAGGGGCATCCGGCATCGGTCATGGACATGAGCTTCGCGACCCAGGCCCTGGCGGCCGAGTGGATGCTGGCGAAGAAAGGCACGCTCGCGCCTGCCGTCTATGACATGCCCGAAGATCTTGAGTACCAGATCTCGGACCTGAAGCTCTCCAGCCTGGGTGTGGCGATGGACGCACTCACCCCCGAACAGGAGCGCTATCTGAACAGTTGGACAGAGGAAAGCGATTAGACTATACTAGGTTCTCGCTTATGCGCACCGTTAGCTCAGCTGGCAGAGCAGGGGACTCTTAATCCCAAGGTCGAAGGTTCGAACCCTTCACGGTGCACCAGAGATCGAAGTTGGGGTGGCTCTCAAGAGCCGCCCCAGTTTATTTTCGTAACTGTTGATACTTGCAATCAGTGAGAAGTATGAGACAATAATAAACCAGTTATGAAGAATGTATACCTGACAGAACATCCGGCCCTTTGGGTCTCCAGCTTGTGGGAGCGACGACGTGCGCGACGAAGCACGCCGGTGTTCGCTCAGGCGCATGTGCGGTTCATGTGATCGAAGTCGACATCGGCGTTTCGAACGGTAGGACGTCAGATCCGGTGTTCGCAACGTTGAGACGTGAGTCCGTCAGGGAATCAGGCAGGAAGGAAGAAAGATGAAAGCGCGTAAAGGACGTCAGGAAGTCATAAAGGAGCTCATCCGTAACGGTGAGATCCGGACGCAGGGCGCCCTGGTGAAGATCCTTGCCGAGAAAGGGTACTCCGTGACCCAGGCGACGGTCTCGCGCGATGTCACTGACCTTCAGCTGAAAAAGCTTCCGGGCGGCATCTACGTCCTTCGCGAGGACCTGCATCTGATGCGGATGGTCTCGGAGCTTGTTCTTGAGGTCCTGCAGGCCGGGAACTTCGTCATCATCAAGTCACAGGGGGGCTCTGCGCCCGTCGTGGCGGCCGCGCTCGACCATGCGGCGATCGATGGGGTCTACGGCAGCGTTTCCGGAGACAACACCGTGCTCGTGGTCTGCGACACGGATGTGACGGCGACCAGCCTCCGGGAGAAGATCGACTCCTACCTCCACCTCTCCATCCGATAGCAAACGTGAACCGCATACCTGTCCGCTCTCTGACTGTTCGTCAGTCAGGTCGATCATAAGGATCATCGTATGTCACAGAAGACTTGTATACTCGCCTATTCGGGGGGGCTTGATACCTCCGTCTTGATCAAATGGCTCCAGGAGCACTACGACGTCGAGGTCATCGCGACCGTGTTCGACGTCGGTCAGGATAAGACCGAGGACCTGGATCAGATCGAGAAGAAGGCGCTGACCATCGGCGCTTACGGAGCGCAGGTCCTTGATCTGCGCCATGAGTTCGCCGAGAACTACATCACCAAGGCTATCAAGGCCAACGGACTCTATGAGAACAAGTACCCGCTTGTCTCCGCCCTGTCGCGCCCGCTCATGGTCAAACACCTCGTCGACCAGGCACACGCCCGGGGAGCCGGCTTCATCGCTCACGGATGCACCGGCAAGGGTAACGATCAGGTCCGCTTCGACGTCGCCTGCGCGGCGCTCGACCCCACGCTTCAGGTATTGGCCCCGGTGCGCGAGTGGGATCTGCTCACGCGCGCTGACGAGATCGCCTATGCAGAGGAGCACGACATCCCCATCCCCGTGACGCAGGCGCGTCCCTATTCGGTCGACGACAACCTCTTTGGCCGGACGATCGAGTGCGGGATCCTGGAGGACCCCTGGGTGACGCCCCCTGCTGACATCTTCGGGCTGACCAACGATCCGGAGGGTCCGGATACACCGGACAAACCCCAGGAAGTCACCCTGAGCTTCCTGGCGGGCCTCCCGGTCGCTCTTGACGGCCAGAAGATGGATCTCCTGACGCTCATCAACACCCTGACAGAGATCGGCGGCCTGCATGGCTGCGGGCGCATCGACATGATCGAGAACCGCCTCGTCGGGCTGAAGTCCCATGAGATCTATGAGGTCCCGGCGGCCATCGCGCTGCTGACCGCCCACAAGGCGCTCGAGGACATCTGCCTCGATCGCGACGTGGCCCATTACAAGCTCGACCTGGAACACAAGTGGGCCGAGCTGGTCTACAACGGCCTGTGGTTCAGCCCGCTGAAGGCGGCGCTGGACAGCTTCATCGAGGCGACCCAGCAGTACGTGGACGGGGAGGTACGCCTCCAGTTCTTCAAAGGCTCCATCACGGTGTGCGGGCGGCGCAGCCCCTGGGCGCTCTACGACTACAAGTTGGCGACCTATGACGAGGGCGACAGCTTCAACCGCGATGCGGCGAAGGGCTTCATCGAGATCCATGGTCTGCCGCTGCGGACCTGGTCGAGTCTGCACTCGTCGGGTTTCTAAGGAGATCAGGTGTGAAAGAAGAAGAGTTCCGGGCATCTGACAGAGCTCGAGGCGCCCATGATCAGCATACCAGTCGTCCGGCGGACGTGGATACGGTCCGCATCGTTCAGGCTGCCTCATCAGCGAGTGAGGCGGCCTGGGGTGGGCGCTTCGAGTCCCTGCCTTCCGAGGAGGTGGAGCGCTTTGGCGCTTCACTGCCCGTCGACAAGCGGCTCTGGCGCGAAGACATCGACGGCTCGATCGCGCATGCGCGCATGTTGGGGCGCTGCGGGATCATCACATCCGAGGAAGCCGAGCAGCTGATCGCCGGTCTGACCGGTATCCGGGCCGACATCGAGGCGGGCAAGCTGGCGCCGGGCGAGCATATCGAGGACATCCACATGCTCGTCGAGTCTGAGCTGACCGCACGTGTCGGTGAGCTGGGAGGCCGGCTGCATACCGGGCGGAGCCGCAACGACCAGGTGGCGAGCGACCTGCGCCTGTGGGTGAAACGGCAGCTGAGCAGTGAACACCTGCCGCTGCTCTGTGAGCTGCGCGAAGTGTTGCTGGAGACAGCACGCAGCAACCAGAAGGTCCTTCTGCCGGGCTATACCCACATGCAGCGTGCCCAGCCGATCCTTCTGGCGCACTATCTCTCGGCCTATGTCCAGATGTTCGCCCGTGACTTCATACGCTTTAAGGCAGCTCGCGACGCAGCGGATGCCTCCGCCCTGGGCTCGGCGGCCCTGGCCGGTACGAGCTATGGGATCGATCGCCAGATGACGGCCGCCGAGCTCGGGTTCTCGACCGTGATGATCAGCGCGCTTGATGCGGTCAGCGATCGCGACTTCGTTTTGGACGCACTCTACGCGAGCGCGGTCTGCCAGATGCATCTGTCCCGTATCTGCGAGGAGCTGGTGCTCTGGTCTTCGACCGAGTTCGGCTTCGTGACGCTTGCTGACAGCTACGCGACGGGCTCCTCGATCATGCCACAGAAGAAGAACCCCGATTTCGCTGAGCTGGTGAGGGGCAAGTCGGGGCGCGTCTACGGGGACCTGATGGCTCTGCTCACGGTCATGAAGGGTCTTCCGCTTTCCTATGACAAGGACATGCAGGAGGACAAGGAGCCGCTCTTCGACGCGCTTGATACGGTGGCAGACTCGCTGCGGATACTCACGGGGATGTTGCGCACGGCGCACTTCCATACGAGTCGCATGCGCTCGGCGGCCACGCGTGGTTTCGCGGCGGCCACCGATCTTGCGGACTATCTGGTCCAGCGCGCGGGCGTGCCCTTCCGTCAGGCTCATGAGATCATGGGCAATGTCGTCCTGTACGCCGTCAAGCAGAACCGTCTGTCGCTTGAACAGCTGTCGCTGGATGAGCTGCGGGCCTTCCATCCCGCCTTCGATCAGGAGGCGATGGATCTTCTCGACCCGCGCGCGGGCATCGCGCTGAAGCGAAGCGAGGGCGCCACGGGACCGGAGATGGTCGCGTTGCAGCTTGAAGCGAGCGAGGCCCGCCTCGCGGCCGATCGCGCGGAGCTTGAGCTCTAGCCTCCGCCCAGACTGACGGTCAGGGTCACGGTGTTCCCGTTGACCGACTGGGCGATGATCGTCCCCCGCGGGGCGGAAGAGGCCTGCTGGATCCAGACGACGGTATAGCCCGCCTGGGTGAAGGCGTCGAAGGCGGTCTGGTAGTTCTGCCCTATGTAGCTGGGTACTCCACTGCTGTCCTGGTCTCCGTCTTGTGAGGGAACGCCCGAAGCGGTACTGCTGGCCTCGGTGCTCTTCTTTTTCTTGGGGTCACCGTTGTTGTAGAAGAGGAACTTGCTACTGCTGTAGGTCGGCTCAGGGGCCGTCTGGAAGTCCTCGGCAGGCAGGTTCTCGAAGACTTTCTCTGCGTAGTCTTTCCAGATCGGTCCACAGGCAGGACCCCCGTAGGCCATCCCCCCGTTGATATAGACCGTGTCGTTGTTGTCGCGCCAGCCGCGCCAGACCGAGGTGCAGAAGTTGGGGGTGAATCCCGTGAACCAGACGTTGGCGCTGTCGTCCGTGGTGCCGGTCTTGGCGGCCATCTGACGTGAGTAGACGCAGCCGGGGGTTCCCGTCCCATACTGTGCGACACCCTGCAGGACCTTGACCACGGCGTAGTTGACCGAGGGGCTCAGGACCTGCTTCGGCGCGTTCTTCGGGTCCTTGGACCAATCATAGATGACCTTGTTGTTGCGATCGGTGATCGAAGCGATCTTCACCGGCCTGTGATAGACGCCGCCCGCGGCAAAGGTCGCGAAACCGCTGGCGATGTCCTGGACCGTGACGGCGTCGCCGCCCAGGGTCAGGGAGGGATTGGGGGGCAGGGGCAGCGAGGTCACTCCCAGTTTCTTCGCAGTATCAGAGACCATCTGGGCCCCGATCTCGACGTTGCGCTTGTCATTGGCCGACTTCGTGTCAAGAGAGCCGAGGGCCATCTCGATGCGGGCGTAGGCGCCGTTGATCGAGTTATAGGTCGCGTTCGCGACCGAGACACGGCCAAAGGCCTGCCCTTCGCTGTTGACGACCTTCCAGCCGCCCGGTTCGCTCGTTGGGATCGTGACAGCACTGCCGTTGACCGTGGTGTTCGGGGACAGGCCGTTGTTGATAGCCGTGGCCAGGGTGAAGGCCTTGAAGGTCGAGCCGGGTTGACGACCAGGCGTCGCACTGTCGACGTTGTTCGCAAGGTTGATCTGGTTCTTCGCGAAATCCCTGCCGCCGACCATCGCCTGGACAAAGCCGTTCTTCGGGTTGATCGTGGTGAGCGCGCACTCAGGGCCCTCGTCGCCGATCGCGTCATGGACGCTCTCTTCAGCCTGTTGCTGCATCGTGAGGTTCAGGCTGGTCCGTACGGTCAGGCCGCCACCGGTGCGCTGCGCATAGCTGAGGTGGAGATCGTTCTTGAGTATCTTGAGGACGTCAGAGACGAAGTAGGGGGCGGCATAGATCCCGTTGGCTGGTTCGGGCAGACGCTTCGGCTTGATCGGGGTCGCGACCGCCGCGTCGTACTGCTTCTTCGTGATGTAGCGGTTCACGAGCATCCGGTCGAGCACCTCGTTGCGACGTGCCAGCGCCGCCGCAGGGTTATCATAGGGGCTGGTCCTGGAGGGCAACTGGGGCATCCCGGCGATCAGGGCTGCCTCCGGCAAGGTCAGATCGGCGGCGTTCTTCGCGAAGTAGGTCCGGGCGGCTATCTGGACACCATAGGCGCCTTCGCCGTAGTAGACCGTGTTCAGGTACATGGTCAGTATCTGATCTTTGGTGAAGCGCTTCTCCATCTGGGTCGCGAGGTAGGCCTCGCGGACCTTGCGTCCGAGCGTCATCTTGGTCGCCTCGTTGGAGAGGATGGTCTGACGGACATATTGCTGGGTCAAAGTCGAGCCGCCACCGCTGCCGGATAATGCGGCGCGCAGGATGCCGATGGAATCGACCCCGCCATGCTGGTAGAAGCGTTCGTCTTCGACCGCGACCGTCGCGCGGCGGACATAGGTGCCCATCTGGGTCGCCTCGATGCTCTCACGGTCCTGGAGGTAGATGCGCGCGAGCAGTTTGCCATCCGCAGAGATGATCCGCGTGGGCTGTGGAGCGTCAAAGGCGTGGGGTTTGTTCCAGTTCTTGGGCAGACTCTTCAGGGCGTTGTTGACATAGGCCGCGCCGGCGACGCCCGTCAGACTGGCGATCAGCAGCAGCGAGATAAGAATCCCGATAACGACCCTTATCTTGCTCTGATGACGTCGATGGTTCCTTCGCAGGCTACGACCAGTGTAGGACATATCACTCCCAGACAGACTACGGTTCTCAAACACACGCGTTGCAGTACGCGTGCGAAGAGCTAAGCTCCATTATAATAGGGACGGTCGTGCAGGGCATCAGATACCTGCATCTGTCATCAGTCCGTTTGTAATGATCGAGGTACTCCATCACGTTCCCGACTCCAGAGTTGCTGGCCCCCGCAGGAGACCGAGCGGCCTTTCTGGCCGCGCTGGGCGCGGGCGCCGATGCGGTCTATCTTGGCGCAGGCGAGCTCAACGCGCGGCGAGGTGCGAAGAACTTCCACGCGCAGGACCTGCCGGAGCTCTGCCGTCTGGCGCACGCACAGGGCGCCCGCGTCTACCTGACGCTCAACATCACGATCCTGCCCGACGAGGTCGAGGCAGCGTTACAGCTGGCAGCCTGCGCGTGGGCGGCGGGAGTCGACGCCTTCATCGTCGAGGACCTGGGGACGGTCGCCCTGCTCCGTGAGCTGTTGCCGGAGGCGCGGGTCCATGTCTCGACGCAGGCCAACGTGCACTCTGCGGCGCAGGTCCGGGCCTTCGCGGAGCTGGGAGTGCGCCGCGTCACCTTGGCGCGCGAGCTGGGCATCGATGAGATCCGCGTTCTGGCGGCGGTCGCGGCTGAGCAGGCCGTCGAGGTCGAGTGTTTCGTCCACGGCGCGCTCTGCATCTGCTACTCCGGGCAGTGCCTGATGTCATCGTTCATCGGGCGGCGCAGCGCGAACCGGGGACTCTGCGCCCAGCCCTGTCGCATGACCTACGAGATGGTCGACGTAGCGGGTCGACGTCTGGCCGATCCGGGTGACTACCTGCTCTCGCCCAAGGACCTGGCGGGAATCGAGTTGGTCGGCGAACTGGCAGAGGCCGGGGTGGCCAGCTTCAAGATCGAAGGGCGCATGAAGTCGGCGAGCTATGTGGCCGCGGTGGTCGGCGCGTATCGGGCGGCGATCGATACGTTGATGCCGGGGGTTGAGGGATCGGTAGCGGACGTTCCGCCGCGGGAGCCCAGCTCGGCCTCCGGCTTCCCGCGTCGCGAGCTGAAAACTGTCTCTCCGAGCCAGTTTTCCGAGACGCTCGCTTTGGCGGGTGATCCTACGGCCGGCTTCCCGCGTACGGCTTCCGCCACCGATCCCTCAGCCCCTCGGCTGACCGACGCGTTCAACCGGCAGTTGACGCAAGGCTACCTGGCGGGCATCCGTGACAACCGGCTGATGGACTACCGGCGCGAGAAGAACCGCACGACGCCGCTCGCCCAGAAGGAGCTTGCGGTAAACGCTGAGGCTGCGATCGCGCGCGCGACCGAGCACACGACGACGCTGGACTTCAGCGCGCGCATCAAGGTGGGCGAGCCACTGCAGATACGGGTGGTCGACGCACAGGGCTACAGCGGCTCGTGTGAGGCGGCGCTGGTCGAGGCGGCGCGCACCAAGGCGATCACGCCTGAGGAGATCCGCGAGCACATCGGGCGTCTGGGTGGCACACCCTATGAGCTGGGCGCGCTCGACCTCGATCTCGACGAAGCTGCGGGCCTGGGCTTCTCCGCCTTGCACGCCGCCCGACGCGCGGCGATCGCTGACTACGAGACCCGTCGCTTCTTCGGCGGCGTGGCGCGTCCTGAGACGCCTTCCGTGCTAGCTGCTCCCGACCTGCCCCGCCGCAAGACCGCGCGCCTGGCGCCCGAGGTCGTGGCCGTGGCCGGCAGTCTGTCCGCGGCCCGTTCTGCCCTGAACGCCGGTGCAGAGCGCGTCCATGTCAGCGCGCTTGAGCTCCTGGAGGCCGAGCCTCAGGCCGGCATCATCCCCGTGCTACCGCGGATCTGCCACGATCGCGAGCTCGACGAGCTCATGGCCGTCGCGGAGCGCTATCGAGCGGCGGTCGCCGGCAACCTGGGCCAGTTGGCGCTCTGCCAGCAGCGGGACATCCCCGCAGAGGCGCACTGGTCGCTGGGCGCGACCAACGCCTACAGCGTGCGCGAGCTGGCGCGCCGCGGCGCGAAGCTCGTCTGGCTCTCGCCGGAACTCTCCGGGCGCCAGATAGCCGACATCGTCGCAAGCGTCCCCGTGCCCGTCGGCATCGCGATCTCGGGGCGCAGCGAGCTGATGGTCACGGAGCATTGCCTGCTCATGGCCCAGGGCCCCTGCGACCAGCGCTGTGCAAGTTGTAAGCGACGCGAGGTCCCTACGGCGCTCAGGGATCGTCTGGGCTATCACTTCCCGATAACCACCGATCCCACAGGGCGCAGCCACCTCTACAACTCCGTACCGCTTGACCTGTCCGAGGCCCTGCCTGAGATCATCGCGGCGGGCGTTGACGCGATCCGTATCGACGGCGAGTTGCTCAGCCCCCGCTCGCTCTCTCAGGAGTGCGCCCGTATACGGCGCGCCATCGTCGCCGCGCACGGAAGCGGAGAGTTCGAAAAACCCAACACCCCGGTGACGAAGGGCCATTTCTTCCGGGGTGTCGTATAGAGCGCCCTGTGATACCATGGGTCAGAAGCGTTAGGAGGAACGTGGTAAGCGTCGAAGCACAACTTGAATTGATCCAGTCCGGCGCGGCCGATATCGTGCCGCTGAGCGACTTGAAGAAGAAGCTCGCCGAGGGTCGTCCGCTGCGCATCAAGCTCGGAGTCGATCCCACCGCGCCCGACCTGCACCTCGGCCACGCGGTGCCCCTGCGCAAGCTGCGCCAGTTCCAGGACCTCGGCCACATCGTCGTGCTCATCATCGGCGACTTCACGGCGCGCATCGGCGACCCTTCCGGGCGAAACACGACGCGACCGGCGTTGACTCCTGAACAGATCGAAGAGAACGCGGCGACCTACATCGCTCAGGCCAACAAGATCCTGGATCCCGCGCGCATCGAGTTGCGCCATAACTCCGAGTG
>WQUG01000033.1 GCA_009785855.1 Actinomycetes bacterium | reverse complement strand
GGGCGGATCTCTTCGCGTATCTTCGAGGCCAGGACCGCCGCCTGGTCCCTTCTCAGGGTATGGGCGACCATGATGATCTGCTCATGGGGGTCGCGTATCGTCCTCTTGATGTACTCGATCGCCGCTTTGTACATCTTCTCATAGCCGCTGACCTTGGCCAGGACCACCACCAGGCCCTCGGGGCCGAAGTCCCCCATGGCCTTGATCCCCGCGATAGTGCCGAAGAACGCCTGAGCGTGCGAGATCCTCCCCTTTGAGGCCACCCAGAACAGATCGTCGACCGAGCCGATCTGGTGGATCGTCATCCTGATCTCTTCCAGCCTGGCCGCGTTGTCCTCCAGCGTCAGACCGGCCGCGCGCAGCTCGCAGGCCTTGATGGTCAGAAGTCCCAGGGCGACCGAGTACTTCAGCGAGTCGACGACGACCACCTTGCGCTCGGGATACTTCTTCTCAAGCTCTTCTTTGGCGCGCACCAGGACGTTGTACGACGCGCTCAGCCCGCTTGAGATGCTCAGCGCCAGCACGTCCCTTCCTTGCCTCAGCCAGGTCTCGAAGAACGAAACGGCGTTGCCCACACTGGGCGCAGCGGTCTTGTAGCCGTCCTTGTTCGCCTTCAGCGCCGTATAGAACGCGTCCAGCTCATCGTCGCTGAGGTCAAGTCGCCCCTCGACATCCTCTGCCTCAGGGGTGCTCATAGTGTTCTTCAGGTAGCCATCGACCCCGAAACGCTCCCGGATCTCCGGGGACAGGTCGCAGGTCCCGTCTGCCACGATCGCATAGCTGTCTTCCATACATTCCTCCTAGATCTTCAAGGTAACTCTATCGACAAAGTCCCGACAATTGTTGTTCGAGATACTATATCCGCCCTGCCCAAGACATGAGCGGGCGTAGGCCTCGATCTCATCGGCGTCACGGACGGATCTGCGTTCCCTTCTCTTCAGCGTCCGGACTTCAGGGATGTGGGTCCCGCAGAACTCCTTCATGGTGACCGCGTTGACCACGACGTCTTCGCCCGGCCGGTTGAGCGCGTGCCCGAACTGGATGACCTCGCCAGGGCTGAGGTACACGCCATAGTGATGATACGCGGGACCCGGAACGCGGATGACGTCTCCGCGCTTCGGCGCGACCAGTTCGTAGCGCGCAGAGAAGCGCGCGGCCTTCCTGCGCTTCAGCTGATAGTAAAGCATCAGGAACCTCTGGGAGATGTCGTCGTTGATCTCTGCCAGTTTCTCCCGCTCAAGCTCCGTGCCTGCTGAGCACGGAAGCTCGATGCTGTTGCCGACGAGCAGATGCAGCCGCCTGAAAAGCCCGTAGTTGAAGTCGTTGACGACCGGCACGATCCTCGCCCCGGTGCGCGCGGCCAGCATGACGTATCCGGCAGAGAAGGCTGCCGGCTCGAAGGTGGACGGATAACCTCCCTCGGGAAATATCATGAGGGGTCTGCCCTTTGCGACGACCCGCTTGCACGCTTCGACATAGCTGAGGTTGCGCCCGCCGTCTTCGATCAGGATCCCGCCTGCGAGGCGCACGGCCAGCTTCAGGAGCTTTCGCCTGTCCTGATAGAAATCAGTCGCCAGGAAATGGAAGCGCTTCGTGAAGAAGGTGAGAACGATCGCCATCCCGTCGAAATAGGAGCGGTGGTTCGAGATGATGATGACCGGGCCCTTGAGCCGTTCGCTGCGCCTGGTCTCATCCTCGTAGAAGGTCTTCGTCTTGAAGTAGAAGACCTGCAGGGGCAGAAGCGAGATGAGTCCGAAGTAATAGAGGAGCGTGTTCATAGCAGGGCGGCCCTGACATACTGACAGATGCGCTCCGGAGAACGCAGGTCCTGATCCTTCTCGAAGTCGATCCGGAGGTTGAACGCACTCTCGAGCTCGCAGATCAGAGCCACATAGTCCAGGCTGGTGCCTCCCAGGTCGATGAAGAAATCCGAGCTCGGCGTGATCTCCGCTTCGGTCTCCGTCGCCCCCAGCGCGTGCGCGAAAGCCTGCAAGATCGCCCTCATCGTGTCGTCGCTGGTGTCCTCGCCGGTGTCGTCGCCCTGGGCGCCACGGGCGCCACGGGCGCTGACCAGCTCCCGGTAGTCGCACAGCACGACGGCGCCCTGTTCTATCCTGCGCTTCAGCAACGCGCGGGACACCTTGATCGCATTGGGCGCAGAGATGGCCTGGCGGGTCACGAAGATCTCGCTGACATACTGCCCGTAAGCGATACGGGCCAGGCTACGCTTGATCTGGTCGATATCATGGGCGATGATCGCCGCCGGCAGCTTTTCGCCATACTCTAAGACGATCGCGAGCTTCCCGCCGATCTCTGTCACGCACAAGCGGGTCGCGTTCTTCGCCTGCAGTTCGTTCTCGATGCTGTCCGGGCTGATGTTCTCGCCGCCCTGGCCGATGAACAGGTCGCTCTTCCTCCCGATGATGAGATACTGGCCGTCCCGGAGGGCTGCCAGGTCGTTCGTCTCTATGCAGGAAAAGCCGCTTCGCGCGTCATGGAGCGTGATGATCTGCTTGCAGATCGAGTTGCTCGCCACGACCAGCGTCGCGTCCTCTTTGAGAGTGTAGCTTGCGCCGGCGAACGGAGCCCCGACCGAACCGTTCGTTCGAAGACCGATCCGCTTCGCCAGGTTCACCCCCGAGATCGCTGTCTCTGTCGTGCCATAGCCGTTCAGCAGCGGGTATCCGATGCTGTTGATGGTCCTCAGCGCCTCGTTGTCGATATGCGCGCCGCCGGAGATCATGATCTGCGGTGATGCGCCGAACGCTGCCGCCAGCACGTCCTTGAACAGCCATCGTGAGATCTTGAGTCCCGCGGAGGGCATGACGTTCTGCAGGGCGAAGGCCAGCTTCAATCCCCTCTGGAACTTCTTGCGCCGCTTCTCAGTTTCGCGCGCGACGCCGCTCATGATCGCCTTGTGCAGCTCGTGGAAAAGTATCGGGGGCGCGAAGATGTGGGTCACCTTATGCCGGATGATCGTCCTTCTGATGGTCTCCGGTGAGTTGTCCTGATAGAACACCAGGGTGGCGCCTATGGCGGCGAACCAGAAGTAGCCGACCATGAGCCCGAAGATGTGGAAGAGCGGCAGGATCATGGCGATCTTGACCCGACCCTCGTAGTCGTTGACGAACCAGCTGTTCTCGCGCAGGATCCCCCGCGTGTTCAGGATCTGGTTGACGACCGCTTCTCCGTCGAAGACACATATCTTCGCCTCGAGCCCGGTCATCGTGGAAGAGAGCGCGAGCTCATCGCACCAGCGATCGCCGGCGACCGGCGGACACGTCCTGTCATACGCGTCGATATCGATGACCGTGAAGTCCGGGTAACAGGCGGCGTTCGAGATCACCAGCTGGATGTCGAGCCGCTCCAGAAGGCTGACCCGCAGCTCGCAGGGATAGAAGGAGTTGACCAGATACGGCCGGCGGCCGCTCATGAGGACCCCCCAGAACGCGACCAGGAAGTTCGGCGTGTTGGGAAGGTCGATGGCGACATATCCCCCCGCAGCATCGGGATACGTATACTCCAGGTAGGCCGCGAAGGCCCGGATATCGGCGTCGTGCGCTTCGTAGGTCACCGCACTGATCTCGTAGTCGATCAGTCGCTCGTACGCGAAGCTGTCGCTATAGGAGAATATGATGGAATAGATGTCCTTGAAGGTCTTGTCGGAGCGTTCCAGCGCGTCCAGACTCCATCGTGCTTTGCTCCTGGTACTCGTCACCGCGCGGCCCCCTCAGAACGCCCCGATGATGAGATCGCCGGCGTGATGCCGGCCATCGACATACGTGAAGTCACACGCGCTGTTCTTCTCGAAGAAGGCCCGTACGCTTTCTACCTCGTCCGGCGTCGCCTGCACGCCTCCAAAGACGACCACCGTCGAATACGGACGAAGGACCTTGTCGCCCGCCACCGCCTCCAACAGTGCCGAAAGATCGTCGTTGGTAAAGACCTTCCGCCCGCTGCTGCCGGCATACCACCGCTGACCGATCTCGACCTCTGCGGTGATGCTCGCCTGGAAGACCCGTTGTCGTTTGAGACCGTCGAGTGACTTGACGATACCGCTGAAGTCATCAGAGAAGACCAGGGAAGAGAGGGTGAAGAAGGTCCGGGGCAGACCGTCGGTCTCCACCACGCAGAGGTTCTGCAGGTTCGAGAACCACTTGATCCGCCTGAAGCGCTCCTGTATCTCCTTGTCATCAGCGAAGATGATCAGATCCTCGGCGACGAAGCCGTCGATCAGCATCGCCAGTTCCTCTTCGCTGGGGGAATGTCTAAAGGGCACCGCGAAGGCGACATCGGCGCCCAGCTGCTCCAGCATCGCCGCGTCTCCCTCGCCGTCGGTGAAGGCGAGCACCGCGAAGCCCTGATGCTTGCGCTGGCGCAGCCGTTCGAACTCCTCGGTCATGAACAGGTCGTCGGTCTTCCTTTTGATGATGCTTCCGTAGTGGGAGAACTCGTCGGTGATCTCCTGCGGCCGGTTGGTATGGATGTGCACTTTCAGGATGTCCTCGTCACGGGCGACGACGATCGAGTCGCCCTTCCCTTCAAGCAGCGCGGTGAAGAACTTCCTGTCGCAGGTCTCGCCGCCCTTCATGACGAATTCGGTGCAATAGCGAAAGAACGAGACGCATCCGGCGACATCGGCCCTGCGCTTGGGCAGCAGGTCGCTCTGGGCGCACTCGAAGAACTGAGGATCGTCGTTCAGCGTCCGCTTCATCCCGTCGATCACCAGGAAGAAGCCCAGCGCGCCACTGTCGACGACGTTGTTCTTGCGCAGCACGTCCATCTGCTCCGTGGTCTCGCGCATGCAGAGGAACATCTCGCCGGCCAGGAGGTCGAAGAACTCCGTGACGGACGTGTCATGAGTGATGCGCGGAAGCGTCCGGGAGATCCCGTCGCGCATCACGGTGAGCATCGTGCCGTCGACCGGGTGCAGCACCGCGCGCCAGGCGCACTGGGCGGCGTGCTGCAGGGCCTCGCAGAGGCCGGGTACGCTGACGGCGCCCTGGCCCTGCGTGTGCTCGTGGAGCCCTCTGAAATACTGCGAGAGTATCAGGCCGGAGTTGCCCCGTGATCCGATGAGCATCCCCTTCACAAAAGCCTGCATCACGCAGGAGAACGAGGCGTCGTCGACAAGCGAAGCGACGCCCGCCTCAAGGGTGTTGCGCATGTTCGTCCCGGTATCGCTGTCAGAGACAGGAAAGACGTTGACCCCGTTGAGATAGTCGACGTTAGAAGCAAGACTGTCGGCGCCGTTGCGCAGCATGCGCCCCAGCAAGGCGCCGTCTATCTCAGTCACGAGCACCTGACGCCCCTCGCCCTCTGCTCCTTGTCCAGTTTGCGCAGCATGTTAGCCCGTGCGATCCTCTCGAAATTCCTGAATATCCGCTTTCCCAACACACGGCGCACCGCCCGGGCGATCTTGATCCCGAAGAGTTTTCCCGGAGAGTACCAGGTAGACGAATGATGGTGCATCGCCACGGTGTTGTCAGTCGCTTCTATTGTGCCAGAAATGTAGTGCTGGGGATAGAAATACTCAGCGGAGAGGAGCTGCGCGTTATCCGCGATCTTGCGGGTCTTCCCATCAAGCTTGACGCCATACAGCCGCTTGATCGCGGCGCTGTAGTTCAGGACGCAGAGCATGTTCGAGTGGACGTCGAGCTCTTCGCAGGGGGCGAGATAGCGCTGATACGCCTCCGCCATGATCCGGTGCCCCTTGGTGGCGCCCAGAACGGCGCAACCGAACCACAGGTCCGTTTCGTA
>WQUG01000032.1 GCA_009785855.1 Actinomycetes bacterium | reverse complement strand
AAGCTGACATCAGGGGTACCTCAAGCTCAGCGAAGAGGCGGCGATAGAGTCGGCTTCCGGGGATCGAACAGTCCTGGTCGGAACTGCTCCGGACCCGCTGTCTGCCCTGGGGATCCGTGAAGAGCTGAGCGCAGCGGGCGACCTCGGTGTGCTCGCGCTTCATACACGCGATGAGCTCCTCCAGGAAGCCGGGCGCCAGAAGGTCGTCAGCATCCAGGAAGCAGACACAGGCGCCCTGGGCGCGCTCCAGACCCGCGTTGCGCGCAGCGGAAGGCCCGGCGTTCTCCTGACGGATCAGAGCCAGGCGCTCATCTTCGCGCGCGAGTTCCTCGACCACTGCGGCGCCGGCGTCGGTCGAACCGTCGTCGATGACCAGGACCTCAAGGTCGCTGATGCTTTGTGTCAGCGCCGAGGCCAGACAGTCTCGTATAGTCTGTTCTTTGTTGTACAGCGGGACTATGACCGAGCAGAGAGGAGTATGATCGTGGTCACCCATAGCGCTTCCATGATAGCAGGCTCCTGCTCTGCGCTATACTGATTCTCAGGACCATCACAGAAGGAGTCAGGCATGCAGCACGCGGGAAAAGTCGCGCTCATCACCGGGATCACGGGACAGGACGGCGCCTATCTGGCGGAGCTTCTCCTGAGTAAGGGTTATGAAGTCCACGGCATCAAGCGGCGCAGTTCAAGCTTCAACACGACCCGCATCGATCATCTGTACCAGGATCCGCATGATCCTGAGGCGCGCTTCTTCCTGCACTATGGCGATCTGACGGATGCGAGCAACCTCATCCGTCTGGTGCAGGAGACCCGTCCTGACGAGATCTACAACCTGGGCGCACAGTCGCATGTGCAGGTGAGTTTCGAGACGCCCGAGTATACGGCGCAGGTCGATGCGCTCGGTACGCTGCGCCTGCTTGAGGCGATCCGGATCTGCGGCCTGGAGCAGAGCTGCCGCTTCTATCAGGCCTCCTCGAGCGAGCTTTTCGGCGACGCGGCGGAGTGTCCGCAGTCCGAGTCGACACCGATGCATCCCCGCAGCCCCTATGCGGCGGCCAAGCTCTACGCCTACTGGATCACCGTCAACTACCGCGAGGCCTACGGCATCTATGCCTGCAACGGCATCCTCTTCAACCACGAGTCGCCCCTGCGCGGCGAGACCTTCGCCACGCGCAAGATCACACGCGCGGCGGCGCGCATCAAGCTCGGGCTGCAGGACAAGCTCTTCCTTGGTAACCTCGACGCCCGGCGTGACTGGGGATTCGCGGGCGAATACGTCGAGCTCATGTGGCTCATGCTACAGCAGGATACTCCGGACGACTATGTGGTCGCGACCGGACGCTCGGAGTCGGTACGCGAGTTCTGCCGCGCGGCTTTCGCGGCCGCCGGCATCGTGGTGCGCTTCGAAGGGGAGGGCATCCATGAGCTCGGCATCGACGTGGCGAGCGGGCGTGAGCTCGTCGCCGTCGACGCGCGCTATTTCCGTCCGACCGAGGTCGAGGCGCTCTGCGGCGACGCGAGCAAGGCGCGCGCGAAGCTGGGCTGGGAGCCGCAGGTCTCGCTGGCAGAGCTCACGCAGATGATGGTCGACGCGGATCTGGCAGAGGCCCGCACGGCGCCATGTTAGAATGAAAGCGCGAACGACAGTTCTGGAAGGAGAGACGTGGCCGACATCGCACTGATCATGGCAGCGGGCCAGGGGACACGGATGAAGTCCCGTACCCCGAAAGTACTCCATCAGATCCTCGATACGCCTCTTGTGCACTATGTCATCTCCGCAGCCGAGAAGGCTGGTTGTGCGCGTACGCTCGTGGTGACCGGTCATCAGCGCGAGCTGGTCGAGGCGGTGCTTCCGGACGGCGTCGAGAAAGTCTTCCAGCCCGAGCGCATCGGGACGGCCAATACCGTACTGGTCGCCGAAGAAGCTCTTGCGGGCGCCGAAGGCAAGCTCGTGGTGCTCTCCGGCGATGTGCCGCTCCTGCAGCCCGAGACCATCGCCGCGCTGCTGGATGCCTGCACGGGTCACGCGATGGTCGTACTCACCGCACACGCAGATGACCCCCGCGGCTATGGACGCGTTCTGCGCAATGAGTATGGCGCGATCAGCGGCATCGTCGAAGAGAAGGACGCTACCGAAGAACAGCGCCGGATCACCGAGGTCAATACGGGGGTCTACTGCTTCGAGCTGGAGGGGCTCTTCGACCGGCTTCGCAGGATCGACAACGACAATACGCAGCAGGAGTACTACCTGACCGACATCGTCGGTGTCTGCGTGGACGAGGGCGCTTCGGTCGGCAGTATCACCGTGGCCGATGCGAGCGAGACCATGGGCGTGAATTCCCGCGTCCAGCTTGCCGAGGCGTCGCGTGTCATGCAGCGCCGGATCAACGAGGCCTGGATGACCGCTGGGGTGACGATGGCAGCGCCCGAGCTCTGCTGGATCGCTCCGGATGTGACGCTTGCGCCTGACACGACGCTGCTGCCGATGACGGTGCTTGCTGGCGCGACGAAGATCGAGGGCGATTGCGTCATCGGCCCGGATACGCGCATCGTCTCCTCATGTATCGGCGCGGGCAGTGTGGTCGACTCCTCGATCGTGCGCTTCTGTGAAGTGGGCGAGCGCTGCAGCATCGGACCGCGCGCTTACCTGCGGCCCGGCTGCGTACTCGAGAACGACGTGAAGATCGGCACGAGCGTCGAACTGAAGGCGACGCGCGTGGGCGCCGGGGCCAAGATCCCGCATCTGAGCTATATCGGCGACGCGCAGGTAGGGCCTGACGTCAACATCGGCGCAGGCTCGATCACCTGCAACTATGACGGGCAGAAGAAGCACGAGACCAGGATCGGCGCGGGGGCCTTCATCGGCTCTGATACCATGCTCGTCGCCCCCGTCGAGATCGGCGCGGGCGCCGTCACCGGCGCCGGCAGCACCATCACCAAGGACATCCCTGACGGCGCTCTGGCCGTCGAACGAAACGAACAGACCATCATCGAAGAGTGGACGAAGCGCCACAGGAAGGAAACGCACTGATGTCACGACGCATGTTGCTTTTCGCGGGAAGCTCTAATCCCGAGCTGGCAGACCAGATCTCTGACCAGTTGGGCGTGGCTCTTGGACAGATCACGGTCCATCCCTTCGCGAACGGGGAGATCTACGTGCGGTTCCTGGAGAGCGTGCGTGGCGCTGACGTCTTCCTGATCCAGAGCACCTGCGCCCCGGTCAACGAGACCCTCATGGAGCTGCTCATCATGATCGACGCGGCCAAGCGGGCCTCGGCCGCTCATATCTGCGTGGTCATCCCGCACTACGGTTACGCGCGTCAGGACAAGAAGAGCGCCGCGCGTGAGCCGATCACCGCGCGCCTGGTGGCCGACATGCTCGAGGTCGCCGGCGCCGACCGCATCATCACGATGGATCTGCACCAGGGTCAGATCCAGGGCTTCTTCAGCATCCCGGTCAACCATCTGACCGCTCTTGGCGTGCTGGCCGAATACTTCAGCAGTCTGGGACTGGACGACCTCTGTGTGGTCAGCCCCGATGTGGGTCGCGCGAAGGTCTGCAAGAAGCTCTCGAACATGCTCGACGCGCCGCTCGCGATCATGCACAAAGGACGGCCGGAGCACAACATGGCCGAGATCACGAGCGTGGTCGGAAACGTCAAAGGCAAGAACTGCATCGTGACCGACGACATGATCGACACCGCGGGTTCGATCTGTGCCGGCGCTCAGGCTCTGATCGATCAGGGCGCCCGCGCGGTATGGGTCGGCGCGACGCATGGCATCTTCAGCCCGCCCGCCTACGAGCGCATCGAGGCCGCCCCGATCCAGGCGTGCGTGGTCACGAACACGATCCCGGTCCCGGCGCATCATCAGAAGGGCAAGATCAAGGTGCTCTCGGTCGCGCCGATGTTCAAGGCGGCGATCAACAACGTGTACAACGACGCCTCGGTGAGCGACCTTTTCGATCCAGAGTTCCAGTTCTGACATCGTCTCCTTCCGCGCGAGCCGCTCAGAGCGGTCCTCGCGGCACAAAGGCCGCCACGGATCACTCTTCGGGGCTTGCGCGAAACGATCCGACGCCAGAACAGTTCATGAAAGGGAGAATGGTTTTTTTTAAGAAGAGAGAACAGCAAGCAGTCGAGTGGCTGATCGTCGGGCTGGGCAATCCCGGCGCGGAGTACGCCCAGACGCGCCATAACCTCGGTTTCATGGCGGTCGACCTCATGGGCGCGAGCTACTGGAAGACCCAGCACAAGGCGCTGACGGCGCGGTCGGGGGACCTGCTGCTCGCCAAGCCGCAGACCTTCATGAACAACAGCGGGCGGGCGTTGGGCGCGCTCGTAAAGGCGACGGGGATCGATCCTGCGCAACGCCTCATCGTCATCCATGACGAGCTCGACCTGCCCGCAGGCGTGCTGCGCATCAAGCGCGGCGGCGGACACGGCGGCCACAACGGTCTGCGCTCGATCATCGAGACGCTGGGGACCCAGGACTTCATCCGCGTGCGGGCCGGGATCGGGCGCCCTCCGGGACGGATGGACGGCGCCGACTACGTGCTTCAGGCGACGGGCCCGGCGCAACTCGAAGAGCTGCGGGCAGAGGCGCAGGTGGCCGCCGACGCGACACGCGCGGTGGTGGCAGAGGGCCTGCTGGCTGCGCAGAACTTCTATCATCGGGCCTGCGAAGAGTATGACGGTGATAAGGATGCGAAGCGGCGATGAGCGTACGTAAGATAGTGTCCTGGTGGACTTTCGTGGTCCCTGGTGTCGCCGCGGTGGCACTTGCGCTCAGCTGGGGCCGGCAGATATCGTCGGTCTGGCTCGTGATCCTCGCCTTGCTTCTTGTGGGGGCGGTTCTGGCAGCGGTGCATCATGCCGAGGCTATCGCCCATCATGTCGGCGAACCCTTTGGCTCACTGATCCTGGCAGTCGCCGTCACGATCATCGAGGTCAGTCTCATCGTGATGCTGATGATCGGAGGAAAGGGCAGCGCGCAGACGCTTGCGCGCGACTCGATCTTCGCCGTGGTCATGATGACGACCTGCGGCATCGTGGGGCTTTGTCTGTTAACGGCGGCGCGTCGTGATCATCACGCGCACTTCAATGCGGAAGGGACCGGTTCGGCCTTGGCAGCCGTGATCCTGCTGGTCGGGCTGACCCTCATCCTGCCGGACTTCACCCAAAGTGAGGCCAGCGGGGTGTTCTCGTTCTCTCAGCTGATCTTCGTCGGCGTCATGTCACTTACCATCTACGCGCTGTTCGTGTTCACGCAGACCGTGCGTCACCGTGACGTCTTTCTTCCGGTCGAGATAGATAAGGGCAAGCGGACTATCGCTGAGGAGATCGCCGAAGGCGCCGGAGCTGAAACAGAAACTGAAGAGGAAGCCCAGGCCGAGGGCAACGGAGACGGGGCGCATTCTCATAAGCTGACGACGGGCGCCCTGATCGCCAGTCTGGCGCTCCTGCTGGTCGCGCTGGTCGATGTGGTGGGACTTGCGAAAGTCGAGAGCCCCGGCATCGAGTCCCTCGTGGTCCGCTTCGATCTGCCGCCGGCGATCGTCGGGGTCATCATCGCGCTGATCATCCTCCTGCCAGAGACGATCGCTGCGCTCAAGGCAGCACGACGGGGGCATACGCAGACCTCGCTGAACCTGGCTTACGGCTCTGCGATGGCCTCGATAGGACTGACGATCCCGGTACTCGCTCTGGCCTCACACTGGTTGCCCGGCGTTTTGTTCCTGGGACTTGACCCCGTGCACATCGTGCTCTTCGCGATGGCAGCGGTGATCTCGATACTGACGATCGTACGCGGCCGGGCCAACATCCTGCAGGGCGGCCTGCACCTGATGCTCTTTGCCGCCTTCCTGCTCCTGAC
>WQUG01000031.1 GCA_009785855.1 Actinomycetes bacterium | reverse complement strand
CGCCCTATGAGACCATCTCGATCTTCGTTGAGAAGGCTGATACGCCGATCATCCCGATTCCCGGTCCGGTTCCTCCGCCTCCGGGCAAGAAGTGGGGCAGGGATCCTCAGGGCCATCTGGTCCTCTACATCCCGACTCTGGCTTTGCCTCAGACCGGTGACGTGCTGGTCGCGGCTCCGCTCGCCTTTGCGCTGGCAGGTCTGGGCGCACTCGCCCTGGTGAGTCTGCGCCGGCGTCGTACTTCCTAGCTGATCAGAGGCGCTTCGGGTCTTCTCCCAGCGCCTCTCGATCATATCCCTCTGGTGAGCTGCCCACCCCCTTCCCCCGGGCAGCTCACCCCTTTTGCTACAATGAATCCACCATGTCACTGATCGTTATGAAATTCGGAGGGACCTCGGTCGCGACGCCGCAGCACATGCAGCGGGTGGCCGATCGTCTCATCGCGCGCCATGAGGCGGGAGACGAGGTCGTCTGTGTGGTCTCTGCCATGGGCAAGGTCACCGATGAGCTGGTCGAGCTCGCCCATCAGATCTCCGAGCATCCGGCGGAGCGCGAGATGGACATGCTGCTGACCACCGGCGAGCAGGTCTCGATCGCGCTGCTTGCGATGGCCGTGCAGGCGCGCGGCGCCGATGCGGTCTCGTTCACCGGCCCGCAGGTCGGTATCATGACCTCGGCGAACTTCTCCAAGGCGCAGATACTTGCCATCGACGCCGGCTGCGTGCGCGACGCCCTCGACGAGGGCAAGATCGTCATCGTGGCGGGCTTCCAGGGGCGCACGCCCGACGGGCAGATCACCACGCTGGGGCGCGGTGGTTCTGATACGACCGCCGTGGCGCTTGCCGCGGGTCTGGGCGCCGATATCTGCGAGATCAACTCCGACGTCGCCGGGGTGTTCACCGCCGATCCCCGCATCGTGCCTTCTGCGCGCCTGATCGAGCGGATCGGCTATGACGAGATGCTCGAGATGGCAAGCTCGGGCGCCGGAGTGCTCTCGATGCGCTCCGTCGAGGCTGCGCGCAACCACCAGGTGGTCATACACTGCCGCAGCTCGTTCGATGACGGACCGGGCACGATCGTGAAGGAGCAGGATCCCAGTATGGAGCAAGCCATCGTCTCAGGTGTGACCTTCGATACCTCTGAGGTCAAGTTCACTATCCGCGCGGTGCCTGACCAGGCCGGCGTGGCCGCGCGCGTCTTCTCGCGCCTGGCAGATCACGACATCAACCTCGACATGATCATCCAGAACGTCTCTGAGGACGGCGCGACCGACATCAGTTTCACGGCGCCTGCCGTCGAGCTTGACGCTGCTACTGCGGCCGTGCGCGAGGCCGTCGCAGAGATCGGAGCGCGGGAGTGGATCGTTGACGAGAAGATCGCGAAGATCTCGATCGTCGGCGCCGGGATGAAGACGCATCCGCGGGTCTCTGCACGGATGTTCTCTGCCCTGGCGTCTGCCGGCATCAACATCGACCTGATCTCCACCTCGCCGATCCGTCTGAGCTGTGTGGTCGCTCAGGAGGAGTTCGAGGAAGCCGTACGCGTCCTGCATACGGAGTTCGGGCTTGACGGCCCTGCTACTGACGAAGGCGAGTAGGCTATACTGACAGTAGGTATACTGTCTGGAAGGTTGGTCGACCATGGCGCTCTCATTTCTGCCTGCTCGTTGGGATAAAACGATGCCCGCCCGCCCGGTCGTGGCCGTCTGCGGCGCGACTGGCGCGGTGGGCCGCGAGATGCTGCTCTGCCTGGCGCAGCGCGGTTTCCCGGCCGCGGAGGTCCGCGCGCTGGCAAGCTCGCGCAGCGTTGGGCGCACTCTGCCTTTCGGTTCTGATCAGCTGACGGTCGCCGAGCTTTCTGAGGACAGCTTCGAGGGCGTCGACATCGCCCTGTTCTCTGCTGGGGGGAGTATCAGCGAACAGTTCGCCCCTGCGGCGGTCGCGGCCGGCTGCGTCGTCATCGACAACTCGAGCGCGTTCCGTATGTATGACGCCGTTCCGCTCGTGGTGCCCGAGGTCAACCCCGAGGACGCCTTCGAGCACTGCGGCATCATCGCCAACCCCAACTGCTCGACGATCCAGATGGTGGTCGCGCTGGCTCCCCTGGACGCACTCTGTCCTCTCAAACGGGTCGTGGTCAGCACCTATCAGGCGGCCAGTGGCGCGGGCGCTAAGGGCATGACCGAGCTCGAGGAGCAGACGCGCGCTTTGCAGGCGGGTGAAGCCTATCCTGCGCAGGTGTTCTCGCACCAGATCGCGTTCAACTGCATCCCCCAGATCGACGTGCTGCTCGACGACGGCTCCTACAAGGAGGAGTGGAAGATGGTCGTCGAGACTCAGAAGATCCTGCACGCGCCTGAGCTGGCGGTCCAGGTGACCTGCGTGCGTGTGCCGGTGCTGCGCTGTCACAGCGAGGCGGTCACTGTGGAGTTCGCTGTGGGGGATGGCCGTCCGGCGCCCTCGCTTGCGGATTGCCGCGCGGCGCTGGAGGCCTATCCGGGCATCATCGTCGAGGACGATCCGGCCGCCCGGCGCTTTCCGACGCCGGTCGAGCTGGTCGGGACAGACAAGACCTATGTCGGACGCCTGCGCGTCGACAGCACGGTCCCGGCCGGCGTCGCGATGTGGGTCGTGGCCGACCAGCTGCGCAAGGGGGCGGCGCTTAACGCCGTCCAGATCGCCGAGCTGCTGCTTTGAGGGGTCGCTCTCTGGGGAGGGCGGGGCTCATCGCGGCGCTCTATGCGGCGTTCACCCTGCTCGTCAACCAGGTCCTGGGCGTACTCTCTTGGGGACCCGTCCAGCTGCGCCTGTCCGAGGCGCTCACCGTGCTTCCGCTGTTCAGTTCGGCGGCCGTGCCGGGCCTGGGCGTCGGCTGTGCGCTTGCCAATCTGCTGAACATGGGGATCTCCGGCGCCGGGCCCGTCGCTTTGCTCGACGTGGTCTTCGGGACGCTGGCCACGGTGGCAGGAGCACTCTGGACGCGTCGGCTGCGTCGCCGCCCCCTGCTTGCGCTTGCGGGTCCGGTCATCGCCAATGCGATCGTCGTGGCGGCCTATCTCCCCTTCATGCTCAGGGCGCTGGGGATCCCGGGTTCTTACACGATCCCGCTGCTGCACTGGGACTTCTCTCAGAGCTGGCCGCTGATGTATCTTTTCGGGCTGGTCACGATCGGCCTGGGACAGGCGCTGGTGGTCTACGGCGTCGGTTACCCGCTGGTATTGCTCCTTCGACGTACGAATATCACGGGCGCGGGGGACAGACCGGGCTGATCCCTGATAAAATAGAGCGAGCGAAACCGAAAACTGACAGGGACCAGGGGTCAGCGTGCTGCCGCGCGCAGTCCCTGTTCTTTTTGCGGACAGATACGGACCTTGGAGAACATCTATGGCTACAAACGAACCGCTGATCATCGTATCGACGTTCTGGGGAAAACAACGCAGTCGCCGCAGTGGCGAGCAGACGCGCGCGAAGGGCGACCATCAGGCGATGGCCGCGGATTCGCAGACCTTGTTCGAGCATCCCACGAGCATCGACGAGGTCGATCCACCCCTGGCGCGTCTCCTGTCCTCGCTGACGAAGCTCCAGGGACGTTTCCAGGTGGCGCTTGTGGTCAACACGAACGACAAGAGTGTCGAGCTGCGCGCTGACGAGCGGGTACGCGAGATCGCCCGGCAGTTCGATCAGCTGAACACCTTCGTGTTCGGTCCGACCGAGCTGGGCTCACTCACCCGCAGACTCGAGCAGCTCGAGATGCTGGATATGGCGCCGGCGCTGAGCCTGCACAGCTATGGCGCCACGCGCAATATCGGGCTTCTGGTCGCGGCGATCAAGGGCTGCGAGAGGGTGATCTTCCTTGATGATGACTGCGTCGTCGAGGATCCGGCCTTCATCGAGAAGGCGCTCTTCGGGCTGGGCGGCACGATACACAGCGGCGGACGTCTTCTGGGCAAGACCGGTCTTGCCATGAACGCGAAGGGGCGTTTTCTGACCGAGGAGGACAACCGGATCAGCGATCGCTTCTGGCACTGGGACCGCTCGCGCAACTCTGCGATCAGCGAGCTGCTCCTGCCTCCGCGTCTGACCCCCGCGAAGCTGGCCTTCGGGGGTTGTCTGGCGCTGCATGCCGGGCTGTTCGCTCGGGTGAGCTTCGACGCCTGGATCCCCCGGGGGGAGGACACCGACTTCGTGATCAACACCCGGCTCTTCGGCGGACAGCTCTTCGTCGATGACCAGTGGAACGTGCTGCATCTTCCGGGAGAAGGAGTCAGTCATCCCCTGCGCTTCAGGCAGGACGTCTTCAGTTACATCTACGAGCATCGCAAGCTCGAGTTCGCGAAGTCCCAGGTCGACCTGAAGCAGGTGACCGCCGCACAGCTGAGTCCCTATCCGGGCGACTTCATCGACGGCTCGGTAGGCATACGCGCGCGCGTCACAGCGCTGCTGCGCGCGATCATGGGTCCCGAGCGGAGCTTCTACTGGCAGGCGGCCCGCAAGGTCGTCGGCGACGCCACCCGCTATGCCTGCGCGCACTGCGCGGACTACTTCGCCTTCCAGCGGCAGTGGCCGACGCTCGTCGAGCGTCTCTGGCAAGACGTCGCCTTGGGCTCGCTCTTCAGTGGCGAGCGCTCCGTTGACCGCTCGGCTCTGACCGGGTCATTCAGGGCGATCGAGGTCGATCAAGGCGCAGCGTCGGGGGGTCAGGCGTGATCCGTGCGCTGGTCATCGATGACGAGATGCCGGCTCGCAGCGAGCTCTGCTTCCTGCTCGAGGATTTCAACGACGTCAAGGTCGTAGGAGAATCGGACAATGTCCGTGACGCGGTCGCGCTGATCAAGCAGCTTCCGGTCGACGTGGTCTTCCTGGATATCAACATGCCCGGCGTCAGCGGGATCCAGCTGGCAGAGGGGCTCAAGACCCATCCGGCGCCCCCGGAGATCGTGTTCGTGACCGCCTACACCCAGTACGCCGTGAAGGCCTTCGAGCTGAGCGTTCTGGATTATCTGGTCAAGCCGGTCGAGACCAAGCGTCTTGAGCAGGTGCTTGAGAAGATCCGTCAGCGCATGGCGGTCGCGCAGGGCGAGACGACTGTTCAACCGCGCAGCGAAGCCCCCGGCGATCGGCGTCTCATGGTCGACCGCGCAGGAAAGAAGCAGTTCCTTTTTCCGCCGGACATCCTGTTCGCGATGGCCAAGGATGACTATACCTATCTGTTCACGACGGAGGACCGCTACATCTCAAGCACCTCGCTTGCCCGGATCGAGTCTCAACTGGAAGGCCAGGGCTTCTTCCGGGTCCACCGTCGCTACCTGATCAACCTGAACAAGATCGACTCCTTCGAGTCGCAACCCGGAGGTACCCTGATCTTGAAGCTCGTTGGAAACGATGAGGGGATCCCGGTGTCACGGCGCCGTGCTCCTGCGCTCAAAGCGGCCCTGAGGGAGGACTCATGAGTACAGATACACCCATCGAGATGGTCGGCTGGAAGCACGCGGCAAGTGATGCGCCCGCCGTGATCGCCCAGCTGCGAGAACTGCGCGCACAGATCTCCTTCGAGATCCGTGAGATCATCGTGCTCGGTATGGGGGGAAGCGCCCTGGCGGCCTATGTGCTGACGGATGCGTTCAGGCGGCAGCTGGATGATCTGAAGGTAACGATCCGGGTCGTCGATACGACGTCGCCGGCCTCTGTGGAGCGCGTCCTGACTGGGATGGACGGCGACGGAACGCTGCTCATCGTGGCGAGCAAGTCCGGAACGACGCTGGAGCCGAACATGGTACTGCGCCTCTGTGCTGAACGCCTGGGCTCCGCTGAGACAGCACGGCAGCACTGTATAGCGCTGACCGATCCCGGCACTGAGCTTGAGGCGCAGGCTCGCGACGAGAACTGGCTTGCGCTGATCA
>WQUG01000030.1 GCA_009785855.1 Actinomycetes bacterium | reverse complement strand
AATACGAAATCGTAGTCATATCGATCTGATATCGATAGCGTAGTCAGGAGGCCCAAGATGATCGCACGCGCCCAGCTCAAAGATCCTGAGTTGCTTGGCGCCGTACTCCAGCAGGGGCGCTTACAGAAAGGTTTCAGCCAGCGAGAACTCGCAGCCCAGCTGGGGGTAAGCCAGAAGTGGGTCTGGGAGATGGAGCAAGGAAAGCCCGGTCTCTTGATGGAGCGCCTCTTCCGCATGCTGCAGGCGACTGATGTGAAACTCTACGCTGAAATTGAGACGGGAACAGGTGATCCGCGATGAACAGGATCCAAAGAGAGGTATTTCTGATATAATCATTGTGTAATCAAATGATTATGGAGGTATTCAAATGACATCAACTCTAACGGTGAGAATGGATGAGTCCCTCAAGAAGGACTTTACTCAGGTCGTCGAATCGTTGGGCCTTGATGCCCCAAGTGTTGTCAGGATGCTGGTGAAGCAGACGGTGAGGGACCGGGCTATCCCGCTCAGTCTTTCTGCAGGGGACAGTCACCGGACCCAGACGATGGACTTCCTGGATGAAGCACGAGCGGATTGGGGCCAGTGGTGATGAAGTATCAATGGGGAGATGTCGTCACCATCGCCGGGGGGACCTACACAAGCAAGCCTCGCCCGGTCGTGTTCTTTCAGGATCCGAAGTTCGATACGGGTGACTCTGCGATAGTGATACCGCTGACCAGCTATCCTGTCGAAGGGAATGAACTTCGAATCCCGGTCGAGCCGACCACGACGAACGGTCTTGATCGTAGCTGCTATCTTGAGGTAGACAAATTGTCAGCGGTCCGTGCTGGTTGGTTGGGTGCCAAGATCGGGCATCTTGACAAAGCGGTGACCGATGCTGCGCGAGAAGCCGCTCATAAACTCTTAGCTGTCTGAACGACAGCTCAATATATCATAGGAACCGTTGTCGGGAGATTTGGAGACCGCTATGACCTTACCTTTGACCGATGCGCAGGCAGAAGAGCTGCTCGACCGCTATAATTCGAGCGATTCGTTGCGCAAACATGGGCGCGCCGTGCGCGGGATGATGCGCCACTTCGCCGGCGTCTATGGCGAGGATGTCGACTACTGGGGGCAGGTCGGGCTGCTCCATGACCTTGACTACGAGCAGTGGCCCGACGAGCACTGCCACAAGACGCCGGAGCTGCTGCGCGAGGCCGGTTATGACGAGGCTTTCGTGCGCGCTGTCATCAGTCACGGTTGGCCGCACTGTTCTGACGTGAAACCGGAGCTGGTGATGGAGAAGGTGCTCTTCGCCTGTGACGAGCTCTGCGGTCTGGTCACCGCGGCGGTGCTGATGCGCCCCGACAGATCGGTGCTCACCATCGAGGTCAAGTCCGTGCGCAAGAAGTTCAAGAGCAAGGCCTTCGCCGCCGGGGTCGATCGCGACATCGTTTTGCAGGGCGCCGAGATGCTCGGCGTCGAACTGGACGCGCTCATCGAGGGCACCATCGCCGGCATGCGCGCGGTCGCCGGTGAGATCGGGCTTGCGGGACAGGCCGCCTGATGGGACGCAGCGACGGGCGTCGCATACGCTCGATCGACCCGATCACGCGCTTCATGGGCTACATCATGAAGCATCGCTGGGACTCCTGTAACCAGGTCACCTGGGAGTTCGACTCAGACAAGGTCGACGCCTATCTCAAGGCCCGCAAAGGGGGAGAGGGGCCCCACATCACGCTCATGGCGGTCATCATCGCCGCCTACGTACGCACCTGCTCGCAGTTCCCCTTCATCAACCGCTTCCTGGTCAACAAGCGGCTTTATGCCCATAACGACATCTCCGTGTCCTTTGTGACGCTTAAGAGCGACTGGGATGGCGTCGGGGATCAGCCAGAGACCGTGGTCAAGGTGCACTTCGACGGTTCTGAGACCCTCGACGAGGTCGCGGAAAGGCTTGAGGCGGCCATCGTCTTGAACCGGGCGCCGGATAACGCCAACTCGGTCGACAGGATCGCCGGGAGCATCCTGAAGCTGCCGGGTCTGCCGTCTTCGATCGTGGGCTTCCTGGTCTGGTTGGAGAAGCACGGCAAACTGCCGGCAGCGCTCATCGAGGCGAGCCCCTTTCACTGCAGCATGTTCTTCACGAACATGGCCTCGATCCGCGGACCGGTGCTCTATCACCATCTCTACGAGTTCGGGACCTGTTCGACGTTTTTGGCTCTGGGCTTCTCGACGACCCGCCCCCGGAGTTTCGCTCTGGGCGTCACGCTGGACGAGCGCATCACGAACGGGGCGGGATTCGTGCGCGCGAGCCGCTTCATGGAGCAGATGATCACGCATCCGGACAAGCTCGAGACAGCACCCGCCGACGTCAAGGCCGACATCGCATAGCGCGGTGTGCTACACTGGTCAAGCTGTAACAGTACCCTGTGCTGGGGCGCGCGCTTTCACCAGCGGCGTGCTCGGAGCAGGGCGGACAGGAAAGACAGGTGAAGTCACTATGCCTTTGACCAAGGAAGTCAAAGCTCAGATCATCACTGAGTACGGCGGCGATGAGAAGAACTCCGGTTCTGCGCAAGTCCAGATCGCACTGCTCACGCAACGCATCAAAGACCTTAACGTCCATCTTGACGCACACCCCCACGACCATCACACGCGCCGGGGTCTGCTCAAGCTGGTCGGTCAGCGCAAGCGTCTGCTGAACTACCTGATGAGACGTGATATCGAGACCTACCGTGAGTTGATAGCCAAACTGGGTATCCGCGGCTGATTGAAAGAAGAAGGAAGAATATGACAAAGCTTGTAGAAACGTTCGAACTCTTCGGGAAAGAGTATTCACTTGAGACAGGCGAGCTCGCCCGTCAGGCCGGCGGGTCGTGTCTGGTGCGCCAGGGCGACACCGTCGTGCTGGTGACCGCGACGGCGTCAAAGGAGAAGAAGGACTATGACTTCTTCCCCCTGACGGTCGATTTCGAGGAGCGCATGTATGCGGCAGGAAAGATCCCCGGCGGCTTTCTGAAGCGTGAGGGACGCGCCAGCGAGAAGGGTATCCTGACGGCTCGCATGATCGACCGGCCCCTGCGCAGCGCCTTCGCTGATGGATTCCGTAACGACGTGCAGGTGGTGGCCACGGTGCTGTCCGCCGACCAGGACAACCAGCCCGACGTGATCTCGATCATGGGCGCCTCGGCAGCGCTGCTCATCGCCGGCATCCCCTTCGAGGGGCCGCTTGCCGGCGTGCGCATCGCGCGTGACGCCGCAGGTCAGTTCATCGTCAACCCGACCTTCGAAGAGGAAGAGGGTAGCGACCTCGACCTCGTGGTCGGCGGCTCGCGTGACGCCGTCTATATGATCGAGGCCGGCGCAGACGAGGTCGCAGAAGAGGATCTGCTCGCCGCGATGATGTTCGCCCAGGAGGCCCTCGGTGAGTTCTGCGCGGCTCAGGAGCGCCTGGTCGCGCGTGTCGACCCGACGCCGCTTACCTTCGAGCTCGATGAGACGCCCGAGTGGATCTCCGAGCGCGTGGCCGAGGCTGACGCCGGAAGGATGCGCGCTGCCCTGCACAACGCCGACAAGCATGCGCGCATGGCCGATGTCGACGAGGTCAAGGCGGCGATCACCGAGACCTTCAGCGACGAGGAGCGCGCCGAGTGGGGTGGCAAGATCAAGGCGGCGCTGAAGTCCCTTGAGAAGAAGACCATGCGCGCCATGGTGCTCGACGAAGGCGAGCGCGCCGATGGACGCACTCTCGACGAGATCCGTCCCATCAGCTGTGTGGCCGGTTTCCTGCCCCGCAGCCACGGCGACGGACTCTTCACGCGCGGACAGACCCAGGTGCTCTCGATCGCGGCGCTCGGCATGCTGAGCGAGTGGCAGCGCCTTGACACGATCGACCCCGCAGAGGGCAAGTACTACCTTCATCACTACAACTTCCCGCCCTTCGCCACGGGCGAGACGGGTTTCATGCGCGGACCGAACCGCCGCGCGATCGGCCACGGAGCGCTCGCGGAGCGCGCCCTGCGCCCGATGCTGCCCTCGCGCGAGGACTTCCCCTACGCGATCCGCGTGGTCTCGGAAGTGCTCGAGAGCAACGGCTCATCCTCGATGGCCTCGGTCTGCGGATCGACGCTTGCGCTCATGGACGCCGGCGTGCCCATCAAGGCCCCGGTCTCCGGTATCGCCATGGGGCTCATCAAAGAAGGCGACAAGGTCGCCGTGCTCTCTGACATCCAGGGGCTGGAGGACTTCCTCGGGGACATGGACTTCAAGGTGGCCGGCACCGCCAAGGGCATCACGGCTCTGCAGATGGACAACAAGGCCAAGGGACTTTCGCTGGAGATCCTGACCCGCGCCATCGAGCAGGCCAAGGCGGGGCGCGCTCATATCCTGGGCAAGATGCTCGAAGCTCTGCCAGAGCCGCGCGAAGAGCTCAGCGAGTACGCGCCACGCGTCATCACGATCAAGATCCCGGTCGACAAGATCCGCGAGGTGATCGGGTCGGGCGGCAAGGTCATCCGCGCCATCCAGGAGGAGACCGGGGCCTCGATCGATATCCAGGAGGACGGCGTCATCTTCATCGGGTCCAAGGACCTCGGCGGGGAAGAGGCGGCGCGCCGCATCAACATGATCGTCAAGGATCCTGAAGTAGGCGAGGAGTATCATGGCAAGGTCGTGGGCATCCAGAGCTTCGGGGCCTTCGTCTCGCTGATGCCGGGTAAGGACGGCCTGCTGCATATCTCGCGCATGGCCAACGGACGGATCGGCAAGGTCGAAGACGTCCTGAACCTCGGTGACGAGGTCGACGTCACGGTCCTTGAGGTCGATGACAACGGCAAGGTCTCGCTCGACCGCCTCGATAAGCCCGACGCACCGGAAGGCAGCTGGACCGGCGGGGGCGGCGATCGCCCGCGCCGCGACGACCGTGGAGGGCGAGGCGGCGGTCGCGGCGATGACCGCAGACCCCGGCGTCACCACTAAACAAGCATCAGGGCCCGTCTCTTTTCAGGACGGGCCCTTGCGATCCGGCTTTTATACACATATTACGCGCTGGTGACGGCCTCTATATTCCTCTTACATCGCAGCGTTCACCCTGTTATCATATTATAGGTTTACGGTGTGTTTCGTAGCCATGAATGGGAGGGGGCGATACCAACGGTCAGCAGTCGTACAACAAGGGCTCTCAAGGGCAGGGTACTTGCGTTGCTGCTGGCAGCTTGCGTCATCATAGCTTCCATCTCACAACCGGTGCGCGCCAGTCAGAGCGCTTCGGTGTCGACTGAGACCACCGCTGCCGCCAGCGCGCAGACGCTCCCGGCGGCGACCCTTACCCCTCAGGTGCTCCAGGCGACGGTCTATACGGACGCCAGCCTCCAGACGACGTCCTCAGTGTCAGTGACGGTCGAAGGGCAGCTGCCTCGCGAGGGGCAGGCAGTCGCTTATGCCATCGACCCGTCTCTCGACGATCTGCAGATACTTACCGCCTATGACATCACGGTCTATACTGCTGACGGCACGAAGTTCGAGCCGTCACCGGATGCACCACTGACCATAGGCGTCACGATCCCTGGTATGCCCGACGGTCTGACGAGCGACCAGCTTTCGCTCCTCTACCTTCCCACCGATGCGGCTCCGGTCCCGGAGAAAACTCCGGTCGAGGTGACCGACACCGGCGTCTCCTTCACCGTCGAACACCTCTCGACCTATGTGGTGACGATCACCAATGTCAACGGCTACACGGTCGCGATCGACGGTGTTCCCCAGACGGCCGGGACGGTGACCGGCGGCGCCAGTACGTACAACACCTCGGTGACCTCGACCTATGTCGGACAACAGCATTCGCTCACGATCGGCGCCACGAACACCAACCTCGTGTTCACCAGCATCACACAGGGACCGCTTGGCGGCGCGCAAGGCCCCAATCTGTTAAGCGCGCAGGTCCCGGTGACGACGACCAGCCCCTTCTCGTACACGCTGAACTTCACGAATTCGACGACCATCATACTCAAGTACAACAACAGCGGTGGCTCGGGTACCACGACCAACGTGACGATCACCTTCAACATCACCGTCAACCAGCCCACCACCGAGCTTGGTATCAAGGACACCATAGCTTCGAACGGGCTTCTGACCGCGGTGCCGAGCGGCGCTCTGGCAGCTGCCGCCGCAGCGCCCGGCGCGACGGTCACCTATACCTGGGTGGAAAGCACCAGTGCGAGCGGCCCCTGGAGCCCGGTCGATCCTCAGGCGATCTCTGCTGACGGGTCGAGCGTCAACGTCGCGGTCGACGGAAACCGCCTGGGGCTCAACCAGAGCAGCGGACGCATGTACTACCAGGTATCGGCGGTCGTCGACAACGGCGCGGGCTCTTTGACCGGACCGGTCACGTCTGCTGCGTACCAGGTCCCCTATTACATGTCGTTGCAGAACGGCAGTTTCGAGACGCCGAAGGTTGCTACTACCGTCAATTACGGTAACTTCGCGAACGGGACGGCGGGACTCATCTGGCGCACGACCGCGCAGGACGGGATGATCGAGCTCGGTCGCAACGCGACTACCTACAACCTGAACGGTCAGGCAGACGGACCCTCACAGTTCGCGGAGCTTAACGCCAACTACATCGGCACCTTATACCAGGATGTCCTGGTGACTCCCGGCGAGATCCTGACCTGGACGCTCGCGCATGCCGGGCGTAACGGACAGGACACGATGAACGTGATCATCATGCCCGAAGACGAAGTGCCCGCTAACCCCTCCGCGTATCCCACGGCTACCGGGGGAAACGCCTCGGTGACGACTATCACGGATGGGAAAGGCCCCTGGAACAGCAACAACGGCGGGAAGCCGTATTCCGGTACCTATACGGTTCCGGCCGGGGTCTATCTGGTACGCTTCCTCTTCGTCAGCGTTTCAGCGGTCGATCCGGCTTCGCCCCCGGCAAGCTATGTGAGAGGCAGCGAGGGCAACCTTCTTGACGCGGTCACCTTCCGCAATGTGCTGCCCTATACCGTGGAATACTACCTGAACGGGGTGCTGCAGACCGCGCTCACAGAAACAGGGGCTGAGCCGCCGAACACCCCGATCGCTGCGGGCAATACCATCTCGGGAGCGAAACTGCAACAGGTGCTCCTCAATGGAAGAAATCTCAACGGTGTCACCAGCTTCAATCTGCTTGTTCCCAACAGTGTCTTGCAACTTTACTATGTCGACACGGGACTGGTGGCTTACAAAGAGGTGACCGGGGTGGACTCGGCCGACATGCCGCCAAGCTATCCGGTGACCTTCGAACTGTATGGGGGCGCGGGTACGAGCGGGACGCTGCTGGCGACGGCAACGCTTTCGATGATCGGCGGGAGTCTCACGGGATCGGTGCAGTTCATGACGCCTGCCGCAACACCCTATATCCTGAGCCCCTCGACCACCTACACGGTCAAGGAGGTCATGCCGGTGGCCTCGATAGCGGGCTACGACTATCTTTCGACGGCTTCCGGCAACAGCCCAGCTGCGTTGACCAGCTCTGTCTCGAGCGTGACCTTCACGACCGTACCCGTCGGCGCGAGCATCTATGAGGTCTACTTCAGAAACGACTACGAGAAGGCCGTCGTGCCCTTCTCGTTCACGAAGACGACCGGGGATCTGAGCACTGCTCTGCCCGGGGTTGATTTCATGCTCTATCCGCTCGATGCCCTGGGCGCCATCGATGCCTCTCAGGCTCCGATACTGGCGACCAGTGACACCGCAGGTCTCGTCGACTTCGGGGGTCTGAAGGCAGGCGACTACAAACTCGTTGAAACACAAACAGGCTCAGGTTATCAGTTGCCTCTGGGGGACTGGACGATCTCGGTCTCGACGACGAACACCGCAAACCCGATCACCATCAAGGCGAACGGATCTCCGCCGGCCTTCTCTCTGGACACGGCAGGCGAGCGGGTGCTCCCGAACTATCAGGCCATGACCTTACCGCTGTCCGGCCAGGGCTATAGTATCCTGCTGCTGACGACTTTGGGTATCATCCTGGTCGGCACAGCTGTGCTCATGTATACCACGAGGAAGAGGAGAGGGAGAAGTGAAACAAGCATCTGAAGAAAACGGAATGTATACCACGGAAGAGAGGACGGAAACGATGAAGACGAGAAAGAAGATAGTGGGGCTGTTGCTGGCGGTGTTCATGCTGCTGGCGCTGGTCCCGACCGGAGCTGGAGCGGCGCCTCCTGACACAGGAAGCCTCGTGATCCACAAGTATGTGATGCCGGACAAATCGACGGCGAACATCCCGGGTGATGGTACGACCAACGTGACCATCCCTTCGGGCGCGCAAGCGCTCGATGGCATCACCTTCAATCTGTACAAGGTGACGATCGGCTCAGACGGGATCTACCCGTCGTCTGTGGGCCCCTGGACCCCTGACAGCATGACGGCGCCGACGCAGATCACCGACTCAACGGGCAAGGTGTTCGCCGTGACGGCGGCCACCCCGGCATCGGTCACGACTGCAGGCGGAGGCCTTGCGACCACGCCGCAGATGCCCAAGGGCGTGTATCTGGTCATCGAGCAGGCAAGCCCGCTCGTGACCTCGGCAGCGGATCCCTTCGTCGTCGCCCTGCCGATGACCAACCCCGCAGGCGACGGCTTCCTGGATCCCGCTCACGTCTTTCCCAAGAACGAGAAAGTGACCGTCACCAAGAAGATCACCCAGGACGCCCTGACGATCGGTGACATCGCTCACTTCACGATCACGGTCGGTATCCCCTCGGACATCGCCAAGGACACGAACGTCAAGATCACCGATATCCTGCCGACCGCCCTGGCTGGCTCAACGGTCACCGTCGATTCCGTGATCGCCTCGATGGATGCGGCGGGTACCGTCAGTCCGACGCCGCTGACCTCGCCCGAATACACGCTGGCCACGGTCGGTCAGACGGCGACGATCAGCCTGAACAACGCGAGCGGATCGACCGGCCTGACCAAGCTGTCCGCGGCCCGTTACCTGACGGTGCAGCTTTCCGCGAAGGTCACGTCCACGCTTGCCACAGGAGTGACGGCGAGCAACACCGCCACGCTGAGCTTCAATGACAAGAACGGCGACCCCAAGACCGTCACCTCGGATCCTGCGACCTTCCATACCGGCACGATCGTCATCAACAAGGTCGACGCCCGCACGAACGCTGCTCTGCCGGGCGCACAGTTCAAGATCGCCTCGTCGCCTGCGAACGCGGCAGCGAAACAGTTCCTGCGCATCGATGCCTCGGGCAACATCCTCGATACGACGGATACCGGCTACAGCACGGCCACGGACTGGATGGGGACCACCGCGGGAGCTGCGACCACCTTCGCCGGCATCGCTGACTATACGGTCGGCGCGGACGGGGTCACGAAGACCTACCTGAAGTACTACGTCGTCGAGACCCAGGCGCCTGCGAGCTACAACCTGCTGACCGACCCGATCGAGGTCGCCTTCACGGCCGCCAACTCGACTGCTGCTACCGACTACACGGTCACCCAGCCGGTCGTGAACAACAAGGGCTTCATCCTGCCCCTGACCGGGGATGCCGGCATCCTTGTCTTCACGGTCGCTGGAGTCGCCCTGATCGGCGTGGCGATCCTCGTGGTCGTATCAAGCCGTAAGCGCAAGGGCGCTGAAAACGCTGCGAAGTAGTCCTCTCTCTTCGTATAGTGCAGGACCCTGCCCCCTGTTTGTGGGGCGGGGTCCTGATGAACCCTCATGAAACGATACCTCCTCATCGCCCTCCTGCTTGTCGCCGGGATCGGGCTCATCTCGTATCCTTCGGTCGCAAGCTATCTCTCCGCCCGCAACGCGTCGAGGATCACCCAGGCGTATGCGAAGAAGGTCGCGGGCCTCGATCCTGCGCTTGTCGAACAGCAGCTGAAGGCTGCCCAGACGTATAACGACGCTTTGGCGGGAGATCCCGTTCATGACCCCTTCATCCCCGGCTCAGGGATCGTGCGCGATCAGAACTACGCGCGCATCCTCGACCTGGGCTCAGGCGTGATGGCCTCACTCTCTATCCCTGGCATCAATGTCGACCTTCCCATCTATCACGGTACTTCCGACGCGGTGCTGCGCCGTGGGGTCGGCCATATGGAGGGGACCTCGTTTCCCATCGGGGGGAAGCGCAGTCATGCGGTGCTCACCGGACACACCGGGCTTTCTGATGCGCGCATGTTCACCGATCTGATCAGTCTCAAGAAGGGTGACACCTTCTTCATCCATGTCCTGGGAAAGACGCTTGCCTATAAGATCGATAAGATCGAGGTCGTCTTGCCAAGTCAGACCGAGAGCCTGCGCCTCGTCCCCGATCAGGACTATGTGACGCTGGTGACCTGTACGCCCTACGGCATCAACAGTCACCGCCTCTTCGTCCGGGGGACCCGGATCCCCTATACGCCGGGGATGGAGAAGCAGGCCGCGCGCAACAGGCGCTATCCTTCGCAGGAGCAGCGACTGGTCATCCTGGCGGCGGTGATCACCGCTGCGATCATGGGCGCACTCATCGGCATGGTGCTCCTTTTCAGGCGGCGAAGTAACAAAAAGCACCCTGAGAGCGCCTGAGCGATCGGATGCTATACTGGTCGAGTGAAGACCTTGAAAGACATACCGGTCGGCGGAAGCGCCCGTGTCCTGCGGGTGCGTGGCGAGGGGGCTCTTCAGCGCAGGATCATGGACATGGGGATCACGAAGGGCTGTCTGCTCCAGGTCAGAAAGACCGCCCCGCTGGGTGACCCGATCGTGATCCTGGTCCGCGGCTATCAACTCTCGCTTCGCAAGGCCGACGCGGCCCTTATCGAGGTCCAGTGACGACCGCGACCCGGACAGCCCCGCTGAAGGTCGCCCTGGTCGGCAATCCCAACAGTGGCAAAACGACGCTCTTCAACGCCCTGACGGGCTCGACTCAGCATGTGGGCAACTGGCCGGGAGTGACCGTAGACGCGAAGGAAGGGCGCGCGCGCTGCGGCGGTCGGGAGGCGCGCGTCGTCGATCTGCCGGGCGTCTACTCGCTTGCGCCCTATACCTCCGAGGAGGTGGTGACCCGCGACTTCCTGATCCTGGAGGAACCGGACGTCATCATCAACATCGTCGACGCCACGAACATCGAGCGCAATCTGTACCTGTCGACTCAGCTTCTTGATATGGGTATCCCGCAGGTCATCGCCCTGAACATGATGGATCTGGTGCGCAAACATGGCGACGAGGTCGATGTCAGGGGCCTGAGTGAGGCGCTGGGAGTCCCGGTGGTCGAGATCTCGGCCCTGCGAGGCCAGGGGATAGCACAGCTTCTGGAACAAGCCTTCGCGGCAGCCGATGAGGGCATACCGCCGTTCTTCAACCGCAAGTTCTCATACCGGGTCGAAGACGCGCTCGCCCGGATCGCGAAGATCGTCTATCCCGTGGTGCCCCCCGAACATCTGCGCTGGTATACCATCAAGTTCTTCGAGCGCGACGAACGTATCCGGGCGCGCGCGGCACAAGGGCATACGCAACACGAGCGTGAGGACTTCTCGCGCCACCAGGAGCTGCTGGGAGACATCGAGCCGATCATCGCGGGCTGCGAGGCGCAGCTTGACGACACGGCGCCCTCGATCATCACCGGGGAAAGCTATGACTTCATCGAGCGCGTTGTGGCGCGCACCGTGCGTCGCAGCGTCGAGGAACGCAGCGCCTCGGAGCGCATCGACGCCGTCGTCACGCATCGCCTGCTCGGCCTGCCGCTCTTCGTGCTGTTGATATTTACGATCTACTATCTGTCGGTGACCGTGGTCGGCGGGGTCGTGACGAACTTCATGGACAAGACCTTCATCGGGCATTGGATCCAGGCGCCGCTGTCCGCAGTGCTGGTCCGCGGCGGCGCGGCGTTGTGGCTGAGATCGCTGATCGTCGACGGCATCATCGGCGGCGTCGGCGCGGTGGTGAGCTTCATCCCGCAGATGGTGGTGCTGTTCATGCTGCTCGCGCTGCTCGAGGACTGCGGCTACATGTCGCGGATCGCCTTTCTGTTGGACCGGGCGCTTCGCCGCTTCGGCCTGTCGGGGCGCAGCTTCATCCCGCTGCTCATCAGCACGGGCTGCGGCGTGCCGGGCATCATGTCGGCGCGCACGATCGAGCAGGAAAGCGAGCGTCGTATGACGATCATCACCGCGACCTTCATGCCCTGCTCGGCCAAACTGCCGCTTATCGCGCTCATCGCGGGCGTGGTCTTCGGGGGGCTGTGGTGGGTCGCGCCGAGCGCGTACTTCCTCGGCATCGCCTCGGTGGTGTTCAGCGGCTTGATACTGAAGAAGCTGGGACGCTTCAAGTCGAAGGTCTCGCCCTTCGTGTTGGAGCTGCCCTCGTATCATGTGCCGACGGCCCGCAACGTCACCCGCAGCGTCTGGGAGCGCATCTCGGCCTTTGTGAAGAAGGCCTTCACGATCATCCTGCTTTTGAGCATCCTGCTCTGGTTCCTCTCGCGCTTCGGTTTTGTGGGCGGCCGCTTCGGGATGGTCACCAGCCTCGATCACTCGCTGGTCGCTGGCATCGGGAACCTGTTCGCCTGGGTCTTCGCGCCGCTGGGCTTCGGGAATTGGAGGGCGTCCATCGCCACCCTGCTGGGGCTGACCGCCAAGGAGCAGATCGTGAGCGTCATCGGGATACTCACCTCGAAGAGCGCGGGGGCACCGCCGCTGACGATGCTCTTCGGAGGACAGCGCATAGCGGCCTACGCCTTCATGGCCTTCAACCTGCTCTGCATCCCCTGTGTGGTGGCCGTATCTACGATGATCAGCGAGATGAAGTCGCGCAGCTGGGCGCTCTTCACCCTGACCTGGCAGCTCGGCTGGGCCTACGCCGTCGCGCTCATGATCTATCAGCTGGGGATGTGGGCGAGCGGCGCTGTGTTCGGGCCGGGGACGGCTGCGGCGCTGCTCGTGCTCGCGGCGCTGCTCTTCGCCCTGCTGCGCCCGAAACCTGCGCGCGGGGACGGTCCTGGCTGTCACAAAGAGGGGAGCGAGGAGTCGTGAGCCACGCGACTTCATCCCTGCTGCTCAATGTCGGCCTGATACTCGTGGTCCTGCTGGTGGCCGGACTTGCCTTGGGCGCACTCATCAAACAGCGCCGACGCAAAAAGCCCCTCAGCTGCATCGGTTGCCCCCAGAGCGGCAGTTGCAGTCAGCGGACGTGTACGCAAGGAAAGAAGTAGATTCACTCCAGCAGTTTCAGGAACTCGTGGGGTGTTACGACTTTCACGATGAGCACCTTGAAGTCCTTGACGTTGCGCGTGACGATGTACTTCGCGCCGATACGGTCGGCGGTCGCTGCGATCAGATTGTCCTCAAAATCAGGCGCCTTGTTTGCATGAGCGCTGTAGACGTCCCATGCCGTGGTGTCAGCGATATCGAACAGGTTGAGGACTTCTTCCAGCGCCTCATGAGTCGCAGCAGCAGACCCCAGGTTCTTTTGCAGGACGTAAGCCAGATCGGTCAGTGAAGACGCAGCGATGAACGAACGCGGTTTGAGCGAAATCATCGATTCTATCGCTTTTTTTGAGTCGTGCAGGAAAGGTTCGCGTGCGAGGAACACATCGAGGACAACATTCGTGTCGAAGAGAATGCAGGGGAGATCTGCGCCATCGTGGATGTCTAAAGTGAAGGCCGGACTCATCGCGAAAGGATCCGCTCAAGACGGTGGTCAGCTGCGAGTTCCTCGGGCGTAGGATTGAAATCTGCGAGATATCCGGAGAGATGTTCAAGGGCTGCATATTTCCTTTGCAGGCGTCCGCTTAGATAGGCGGCAGGTTGCCCGTTTTTCGTGATGGTGATCTCCTCGGTATTCGCAAGCTCGAGGTACTTCCCAAGATTCTGCTTCAGTTCTGTTGCGGTGACGACCATTGTTCCTCCAAAATCGTTCGATATACTGTCTTCAATCGTACGATTAGTATAGCAGAATCATACGATATTCTCAAAAAATATGAACAACAGGGCCGTCCTTCCGTCTTTTCGAAGCAGGAACCGCAGTTTTTTGCGTCATTCCGA
>WQUG01000029.1 GCA_009785855.1 Actinomycetes bacterium | reverse complement strand
ATCGCTTATGTGAATTTCGACAACAATACAGCGATGGCATTGCTGTTTGAGGAAAACTACGATATCTCGCACCTCCTGACAGGCATACAGGCAGAAACCGGCGAGCGGATCACCGAAGGTAAAACCCTCATCATCTTCGATGAGATACAGGAGTGCCCAAAAGCTCTTACGTCACTCAAGTATTTTCGCGAGAATGCTCCGGGACAAGTGATCGCTGCAGCCGGATCGCTTCTAGGTCTTTCCGTTCATCATGGGACAGGATATCCCGTAGGCAATGTCGCGACGCTTGACCTGTATCCGTTGAACTTCCGAGAATTCCTGGATGCAACGAATAACGGATCGCTTCGTGAACTGATCGATACCGATGACCACTCCACTCTTGCGGCGTTCTCTGCAAGATTCATCCCGCTGCTTCGTCAGTATTACTTCACTGGCGGAATGCCAGAAGTCGTTGCAGCGTTTGTAGATAGCGGTGTTCTTGAAGACGCACGCGAGGTTCAGCGCCAGATACTTGCTGACTATCGTCGTGATATCTCAAAACATCTGACGGCGTTCGAAACCGAGCGCGCCCTTGCAGTATGGGATTCGATCCCCGCCCATCTGGGGCAGGAAAACAGAAAGTTCATATTCGGCCATATCAAAGAAAGCGCTCGCGCGAAAGATTATCGTGCTGCGATCACGTGGCTGACCGAAGCAGGGCTTACTTATCGTGTTCGTCGTGTCTCAAAGCCAGGTATTCCTTTTGCGGCGTATGCTGACGAGAGCGCATTTAAACTGTTTGCGCTTGATGTTGGATTGCTCGCAGCATTATCAGGGCTCGACTCGGGTAGTGTGATCAACGGGAACAAGGTCTTCACAGAGTTCAAGGGCGCCCTGACCGAGCAATTCGTCTGCCAACAACTCATATCTGATTGCAGGTTGCAGCCATTCTACTGGTCTGCTGATAACTCGCGTGGTGAAATCGATTTTCTTGTTCAAAATGAAAGTCGGATCTATCCTATCGAAGTCAAAGCTGAAGAAAATCTGCGCTCAAAGAGCCTCCGTGCCTTCAGTGAAAAGTATACGGGTATGAGCCCTCGTCGTTTCTCACTTTCAGGATATCGTGACGAGGGCTGGATGTGTAATGTGCCCCTTTTCGCGATCGGGAACATAAAGGGCTGGGGATGAGCAGAGGGCTACCCACGTATGGGGATCGCGGCAGCTTAAGACCGGATCTCAGCTTTTCCTTCAGTTCCAGCTGAAGTCGGTGGCGGCGATGAGGGCCGCGTTGAAGGCGGGATCCGTCGGGAGTTCCACCGGGGATATCGCCGCGCTGATCTCGGGATCCGCGCCGCCCAGCACGGCGAGCGCGCCGGACAGCGATCCGTTGCCGATGGAGCGGCAGCGGTCCTGCCAGATCTCCGGGATGAGTCCCAGAGTGACCAGGTCGGCAGGGTCAAGAGCTGTGCCGAAGGCGCCGGCGAAGACGATGCGGCTGAGGTCCTCTGGCGGGGTGGCCGCGGCGGCGAGCACCCGGGCGATGGCGGTGCTCGTCGCCGCCTTCGCCAACTGCAGGTCGCGCACGAAGCGCTGCGAGATCGCCTGCCCGGACCGCTCCCCCTGCAAATAAGCTACGTCCGCAGCGTCGCGCTGGACGCCCTCGGCGAACTTGCCGTCTGTGGCGAGCAGGCCGCGGCGCAGGAAGTCGGCGACATCGGCCAGAAGCTGCGAGCCCCGCAGCTTGAAGCCGCCGCCTTCGAAGGCCGGTCCTGCCGGCGCGGAGCAGACATGGAGCCGGCCGGCGGTCGCGAGCACGACCTCGGCATTGGTACCCAGGTCGATGAGGAGCTGGGGATCTGCGCTGCCTGCTGTCAGCCCTGCCGTGACCAGATCGGCGCGCAGGTCGCCGCCCACGAAGGCGTCGATCGGCTCAAGGACCGTGATACGATCGGGGCTGATGAGATCGGTCAGAGGACCGTTCTCGCAGCGCAGGTCGCGCACCGGCGCGAAGGGCGCGGTCGCAAGCGTCGTGACGTCGGCGCCGACGAAGAGCGCCGCCATCGCTGAGTTTCCCGCGACGACGAGGCCTTCGAGCTTACCGGCATCGACGCCTGCCTCTGCCATGAGTTCAAGCACCTGGTTTTGCGCCAGGTCCCGAAGCTCGGCGCTGTGGCCCGCCTGTGCCGCGCTCAGGCGCGAGAGGATGTCGCGCCCGAAGTCTGCCGCCTGGGCGTTGCGCGCCTCGAAGACGCGGCCCGGGTCGGTGCTCGCCGCCAGGGCGACCGAGCTCGTCCCCAGGTCGACCGCTATGCCGATGGGCGCGCTCACCTAGACCATCTGCGGGCTGAGCGCCGTGGCGCCCAGGACGTGGAAGTGCAGATGGAACACCGACTGCTGGGCGTCGGGGCCGTTGTTCTGGACCACGCGGTAGCCGGTCTCGTCGATGCCCTTGATCCGGGCGATCTGGCGGGCGACGCGCAGGATGTGTCCGAGCAGGGCCTCGTCCGGCTCGTCGTTGAGGCTGGCCAGATGCTGCTTCGGGATGATCAGCACGTGAACGGGCGCCTGGGGGCTGATGTCATCGAAGGCCACCACCGTCTCGTCCTCGTAGACGAAGGGCCCGCCGATCTCGCCGGCCGCGATCTTGCAGAACAGACAATCCTCGCTCATAGCTGCGTCACCACCTTCGACTCGTCGCTTGTCGCAAGCTCACTGAGGCGCTGCGCGTTGACCTCGCCCATCAGCACCTCGACCTGTTGTTTGGCCTCGTCGAGCTTGCGGTTGAGCCCTTCGATCAGCTCGACGCCCCGCTTGTAGGCGGCAAGCGAATCCTCAAGCTCGAGCGAGCCGCTCTCCAGTCCGTTCACGATGCCCTGCAGTTCCTCCAGGGACTGCTTGAACGACTGCTTGTTCTCTGTCACGTCGCCTCTCCGTTCTCTTTCATAGTTACGGTCGTCTGCAGGCTGCCGTCAGCCAGACGCAGGTCAAGCTCGTCTCCGACCTCTACCTGGGACACGCTTCGCACGATGGCCCCGCTGGAAGGCAGAGTCGCGAAGGAGTAGCCGCGCGCAAGTACCTTCAAGGGCGAGAGTGCGTCCAGCCGCGCACTGCATAAGCGGATCTGATCGGCTGCCTGGCGCAGGCGAAGCGGGATCACCCGCTCCAGGCGCGCGCTGAGCAGGTCGACTCCCTGCATCTGCACGGCGAGCAGGCTCTGGGGATCGCGCAGGCAGGGACGCTGCTGCAGATTCGTCAGACGCTCTGCGTCACGTTGCACCCGCTGGTCCAGGCTGGTCGCGAGGCGCCGCGCGCTCTGCTCCAGCCGGGCGCGAAGCTCGGACGTGTCCGGCGAGACCGCCTCGGCCGCCGCGGTCGGCGTCGAGGCCCGCAGGTCGGCGACCTGGTCGGCGATCGAGGTATCCGGCTCATGCCCGATGCCGGTGACGACCGGCGTCGCGCAGGCCGCGACCTGGCGCGCCACCGACTCCTCGGAGAAGGGCAGGAGGTTCTCGTAGGAGCCTCCGCCCCGCACGAGCAGGATCACGTCGGCGCCGGCGGCGTCTGCCGCCTGCAGGCCGGACACGATCGCCTCAGTCGCACCGATCCCTTCGACCTGCACCCCGAAGAACAACACCCGGGCAAGCGGCCAGCGGCGCGCCAGCGTGCGCAGGACGTCCTGGACCGCCGCGCCCTGCGCTGAGGTCACGAGCGCGATGGCCTCCGGATAGCGCGCTAAGGCCTGCTTGCGCGCCGGATCCATGAGACCCTCTGCCGCCAGCGCCTTCGCGCGACGGGCGACCTCGGCGCGCAGACGGCCCTCGCCCACCGGCTCGATGCCCTCGACCTGGAACTGCAGGTCGCCCTTCGTGGGATAGAGCGAGAAGTATCCGCTGAGCTCGACCTGCTCGCCGAGCTGAAGTTCAACGCCGCCCGCCTCATAGCGGCTTCTCCACATGAGGCAGGGCAGGCGCCCCTTGCCGTCGGACAGGGCGAAGTAGACCGCCTTGTAACCGGCCTTGTCGGTCAGCTCGCTGACCTCGCCGACCACCCGCAGCCGCAGCGACTCAAGGCCGGCCTTGGCAAGACTGAGCGCGTCGGAGACCGAGAGCGCGTTCTCTGAGACCCCTGCCTCCATCTCAGTGGCGACTTGAGCCCATGAAGATGTAGAGCGCCAGATACAGCAGCGAGATCAGGGCAGCCGCGACATAGGTCAGGGCAGCCGCTGTCAGCACGCGGCGTCCCCCGCGCGCCTCATCGGGGCCCAGTATCGCCAGGTCGCGCAGCTGCCCCATCGCGCGCCGCGAGGCGTCGATCTCGACCGGCAGGGTCACGACCTGGAAGAGCACGGCCACAGAGTACAGGATGATGCCGGCCCAGAGCGCATAGTAGCCGAGGCTGCCCGCGGCGACGCCGAGCACGAAGCCGGCGATGATCAGGATCATCGAGAAGCGCGAGCCGAGGTTGGCCGCCGGCACGATCGCGGTCCGGATCCGTCCGAACACATAACCCTGCGCGTCCTGGATCGCATGCCCCATCTCGTGCGCTGCCACCGCCGCCGCAGCGACCGTGCTCTGGCTATGGACGCCCTCTGAGAGCGAGACGATACCGCTTGCGGGATCATAGTGGTCCGAGAGCGTCCCCTGGACCTCCTGGATGGCCACCGACCCTCTGCCGACCCGTCCGTCGGTCGAGGCGATGCCATTGGCCTGGGCGATGCGCAGGGCCACCTGCGCGCCGGTCATCCCGTTGGCAAGCGGGATGCGGGAATACTTCTTGTTCGCTCGCGAGATCCCCAACTGCGCGAGTCCGCCGAGCACGATCGCGATGATCATGACCGCGAAATACCAATAATTACCGAAGAACATCGATGCTCCTTATGTCTGAGGTTTCCTCTCGACACTCAGTCTATCATCTGCGACGGACAAGACAAGTTCTCCCCGCAGAAGCTCCAGAAGTTCTGCACCGACCAGCTCACGGCGCCATCCCGTGAGCAGGGCGCAGGGCTCCTCGGGCGCCGCCGCCAGGGTCTCGAGCTGGGCGCGCGTCGCAAGCAGCGCCGCCGCGATGTGGTGCTCGCCTGCCCGCAGGCGCAGCAGGGCCGACATCGCGTCGACGATGGGACCAAGGTCGCGGGTCATGCGACGCTTCCCCGGCAGCTCAGGCCAGCTCTCCTTGTCCAGTCCGGATCCGACCCCGACCGCCTCCATCAGGGTCCGGCGCAGCGTGTTGTTCTTCATGTTGACGCCGCGGATGTCCAGCAGCTCTGCCTCGCTTTCCGGGATGCGCTGGGCGATCTCGATCAACGACTCATCGCCAAGGATCCACCGGCGGGGCTTGTTGAGGCGACGGGCCTGCTCCTCGCGCCAGGCGGCGACCTCGCGCGCGACCGCCAGATGCACGCCTTTGAGCCTGCTGATGTGCTTGACCCGGCGATAGAACTGGCGCGGATCAGGGTCGAGCAGCGCGGGGTCGGTCTTGGCCTGCAGCGCTTCTTCGATCCAGTTCAGGCGCCCCATCTCCGCGAGCTTCTGGGATAAGCGGGGATAGAGTTCCAGCAGATAGCTGACGTCATCGGCCGCATACTTCAGCTGCTCGCCCGTCAGGGGGCGCCGGCTCCAGTCGGTGAAGCTGTCGGCCTTGTCAAGCTTGACCCCCAGCTCTCCGGCCACCAGGGCGCCGTAGCCCACCTGCAGGGGATAGCCGGCAAGCTCGGCGCCATCCTGGGTATCGAAGATCGGCGCCGGGATCACACCGCATGCCTGGTAAAGGACCTCGAGGTCCTGTGCCGCCGCATGGAAGACCTTCGTCACCTGCGGGTCGGACAGGAGCTCTGCCAGAGGTCTGAGCTCACGGATCGCGAGCATGTCGATGAGCAGGATACGGTGCGAGCTGGCGATCTGAAGCAGGCAGAGTTTGGCATAGTAGGTCTTCTCGCGCATGAACTCGGTGTCGAGTGCGACCACTGCTTCACCCTTGAGCGCGGCCAGCGCCTCAGCGAGACCGGCGTTCGTATCGATGAGTACGGCGTCGCGCGTCATCAGTCC
>WQUG01000028.1 GCA_009785855.1 Actinomycetes bacterium | reverse complement strand
CGGCGCCCCTCGGCGCGATTCCTCATCGCCGAGCTCTTCGATGACTTCGTCGAGCTGCACGGCGATCGCTGCTTCGGCGACGATCCGGCGCTGATCGGCGGCCTTGCGACGTTGGGCGCGCTCCCCGTCACGGTGCTTGCCATCGACAAGGGCGCCGAGGTCTGCGAGCGCCTGAACTGCAACTTCGGCGGCGCTCATCCGGAGGGCTACCGCAAGGCGGTCCGGCTCATGAAACAGGCGGAGAAGTTCGGGCGGCCCGTGATCACGCTGATCGACACGGCCGGCGCCTTCTGCGGCATCGAGGCCGAGGAGCGCGGCCAGGCCTCGGCCATCGCGACGAGCATCCTGACGATGACCGAGCTGCGCGTCCCGACCATCGCGCTGGTCGTGGGGCAGGGCGGCAGCGGCGGCGCGCTGGCGCTGGCGGCGGCCGACCGCGTCTGGATGGCCCGGACGGCCACCTATTCGGTCATCTCGCCGGAGGGCTGCGCGTCGATACTCTTCAAGGACGCCGGGCGCGCCCGGGAGGCGGCGGAGTGTCTGAAGCTGACGGCCGATGACCTGCAGGGCCTTGGGGTCATCGACGGGATCGTCGAGGAGCGCCCGCTGGCCGGGCCGAGCAACTACTTCGACTATTTCGAGCTGCGCGAGCGCTTTGCTGCGACGCTCACCGAACTTGCCGCCGCTCCTTCCAGCGATCTCGTCGCCGCGCGCGAGACCCGGCTGCGGGGCTTTGGCAGAGAAGGGCTGTGATCAGATGGAACTGCTACCGCTCAAGATCGGGGACCTGCAGGCCCGCTGGCCGATCATCCAGGGGGGCATGGGCGTCGGGGTGAGTCTCTCAGGGCTGGCCGGGGCCGTGGCCGCCGCCGGCGGCGTCGGGGTGATCTCGACCGCGCAGATCGGCTACCGCGACCCGGGTTTTGACGCCGACCCGATCGCGACGAACCTTAAAGCCATCGCGCGCGAGATCGCCCGCGCCCGCGAGCTTGCGGGCGGCGGGGTCCTGGGGGTCAACATCATGGTCGCCACGAGGCGCTACGCGGACTACGTGCGCGCGGCAGTTGCAGCTGGCATCGATCTGATCATCTCGGGCGCGGGTCTGCCCAACAAGCTGCCCGAGCTCGTCGCAGGCAGTAAGACGAAGATCGCCCCGATCGTCTCGACCATCAAGTCCGCGGGAGTCATCCTCAAGCTCTGGGACCGTCGTTATGGGCGCAGCGCCGACCTCGTGGTGATCGAGGGTCCGCGCGCCGGCGGGCATCTGGGCTTCAGCCCGGAGCAGCTCGATACCTTCACGCAGGAGTCCTATGAGGCAGAGATCCGCGGCATCATCGAGGTCGTGCGCGGCTACGCCGGGAAGTACGCCACGCACATCCCCGTGGTCGTCGCCGGCGGCATCTACGATCGCGCCGACATCGATCGCGCGCTGACGCTGGGCGCCGACGGCGTCCAGATGGCCACCCGCTTCGTCACCACCTATGAATGCGACGTCTCAGACGCCTTCAAGCAGGCGTATCTGGACTGCGACGAAGACGACATCCGGATCGTCAAGAGTCCGGTCGGCATGCCCGGGCGCGCCCTGGCGACCCCGTTCCTGGAACATGCGGGCGCGCGCCGCGTCACGGGGAGGTGCCACCAGTGTCTGGAGCGCTGCGACCGCGCGAACATCCCCTACTGCATCACGGACGCGCTGGTGAACGCCGCCACGGGCGATACCGACAACGCGCTCGTCTTCTGCGGCGACAACGCCTGGCGCGCGACCAGGCTCGAGCAGGTCGCCGACATCTTCGCTGAGCTCACGGCCTGAAGAAACGGTCCGGCCCCTCTGCGGGCCTGCTAGAATAGCTGTATGACCAAGCAGCAGGAACATACGATCGCGGGGCTCTGCCAGCAGGTGAAGTCCTACAACCGGCGCGCCGATCTCAAGGGGATCCGTGCCGCGTATGCCTTCGCCGAGGACGCCCATATCGGCCAGAAGCGCAAGTCAGGCGAGGACTTCGTCTCTCATCCGCTCGCGGTCGCCCGCGTCCTGGCAGACCTCAAGCTCGACGAGGCGACCATCGAGGCGGCCCTGCTCCATGATACGGTCGAGGACAGCCCCGAGGTCCAGCTCAGCACCGTCCGCGAGCGCTTCGGCGACGAGGTCGCAGAACTCGTCGACGGCGTCACGAAGCTCGGCGAGGTCGACCTGAAGACCACGACCGAGCAGCAGTCTGAGTCCCTGCGCAAGATGCTCATCGCCATGGCGCGCGACATCCGCGTGATCCTGATCAAGCTGGCCGACCGGCTCCACAACATGCGGACGCTGGACGCGCTCGCCCCGGACCGCCAGCTGTACAAGGCACGCGAGACGATGGAGATCTACGCGCCGCTCGCGCATCGCCTGGGGATCTCGCAGATCAAGTGGGAGCTCGAGGACCTGGCCTTCTCCTATCTGGAGCCCGTCAAGTACGAGCAGGTCGCGCGCCTGGTCCAGGAGTCGCGGGGCGTGCGCGAGGCTTACAGTGACGAGGTCATGGGGCAACTGCGCAAGGAGCTGGGCCGCGTCGGGATCAAGGCCGAGATCACGGGGCGCCCCAAGCACCTCTACAGCATCTATCAGAAGATGGTCAAAAAGGACAAGGACTTCAGCGAGATCTTCGACCTGATCGCCCTGCGCATCATCACGAACAACCTCAAGGACGTCTACGGGGCGCTGGGCACGGTGCACAACCTCTTCAAGCCGATGCCGGGGCGCTTCAAGGACTACATCGCGATGCCCAAGTTCAACATGTACCAGTCGCTGCATACCACCGTCATCGGCCCGGAGGGGCGCCCGCTCGAGATCCAGATCCGCACCGTCGAGATGCACCAGATGGCCGAATACGGCGTCGCGGCGCACTGGCGCTACAAAGAGGGCGGCAGCATCGACAGCTTCGACGAGCGCCTGGCCTGGCTGCGTCAGATGATGGAGTGGCAGGGCGAGACCACCGATTCCGAGGAGTTCATGCAGGCGCTGCGCGTCGATCTCTTCGAGGAGGAGGTCTTCGTCTTCACCCCCAAAGGCGACGTGCGCAGCCTCAAGCGCGGCTCGACGCCGCTCGACTTCGCCTACGCGATACATACCGAGGTCGGCTCGCACTGCATCGGCGCCAAGGTCAACGGGCGCATCGTGCCGCTGTCCTCTCATCTGCGCAACGGCGATCGAATCGAGATCCTGACGAACAAGAGCGCGAGCCCGTCGCGCGACTGGCTCGACATCGTCGCGACCAGCAGCGCGCGCAGCAAGATCCGCTCCTGGCTGGCCAGGACGACGCGCAGCAGCGACACCCAGCTCGGGCGCGAGGAGCTCAAGAAGATCATGCACAAGCACGGGGTGAGTCTGGCGAGCAAGCGGATCGAGAAAGCGCTCGACGGCCTGGCGACAGAGATGAACTTCACGGTCGCAGAAGACCTCTACGCGCAGATCGGCGGCGGTAAGCTGAGCGCCCGCCTGCTCGGGACGCGCCTGCTCAAGTACCTCAGTCAGCAGGGTCTGATCGAGACGCCGGAGAGTGCGCCCACCGCGGATGCGATCGCCCCGCCAGCCCCGACGCGCCCGGCTCGCAGGCCCAAGCAGACCGGCGGCGTGAAGGTCAAGGGCATCGATGACGTGCTGGTGCACCTTGCGAAGTGCTGCAACCCGGTGCCGGGCGATGAGATCGTCGGCTTCGTGACCCGGGGCCGCGGCGTGAGCGTGCATCGCGCCACCTGCCCGAACTGCAGGGGCCTGAAGAAGAACGGCGAGCGCTTCATCGAGGTCAGCTGGGACCATGACGCCCGCGCGACCTACCACGCGGAGGTCCTCATCCAGGCCTTCGACCGCCTGCGCCTGCTGCAGGACGTGACGATGAAGGTCGCGGAGTCCGGCGTCAACATCCTGTCCTCGTCGACGACCACGCACAAGGACGGCATCGTCGACATGCGCTTCTTCTTCGAGATCGGAGAGACGAACAACCTGGAGAAGTTGCTGAGTAACCTGCGCGCGACCGAAGGAGTGTTCGAAGCCAGACGCATGCTACCCGGCGAACAGAAAGTGACCAAGAGATGAGCTACACCATAGAACGTATCGTCAACGGTCCGCTGGAGGAGAACTGCTGGTTCATCACAGACCCGAAAACGAACCACTGCGTCGCGATCGATCCGGGCGATGAGGCCGGCGTCCTGATCGAGCATCTGGGCAAGCGCGTCTTAGACGGAGTGCTGCTCACCCACGGCCACTTCGACCACGTCGGCGCCGCTGAGGAGCTCGCCGACTACGGCAGCGCGCTCGTCTACATCCACGCAGACGAGACCGAGCTTTTGGCTGCGGTCCCTGAGCATGCCCGCCAGCTTGGCCTTGAGGGCTTCACCTCGCCCAAAGAGGACCTCACCTTCAAGGACGGCGACGTGCTTGAAGTCGGTGACTTCACCTTCCAGGTCATCGGCACCCCGGGCCACACTGCCGGCAGTTCCTGCCTGCTGCTCATCGATCCGCAGACCGGCCAACAACACCTCTTCAGCGGCGACACGCTCTTTCGCTACGACATCGGACGCACGGACTTCCCGGAGAGCCGCCCGGAGCTGATGGGCGAATCGCTGATGAAGCTCGCCCAACTCGACCCGACCACGATCGTCTACCCGGGCCACGGTCCCACGACCACCATCGGCGACGAGACCGCCCACTAGAGCGCTCCCAGTATCCGCGCACGGCGTCGACCAACATTATACGTACATAAAAATGTGCAATACATCGTAAATACGTACGTAAAAGTGATATACTCATGAGGTCCTCTCAAGATCAAAGGAGAAGCTGATGCAACGAGCCCTGATGAAAGACCTGAGCGACTGGAAGAACAGCACTCGGCGCAAGCCGTTGATACTGCGGGGCGCCCGGCAGGTCGGAAAGACGTGGCTATTGAAAGAGTTCGGCAGACAAGAGTTCTCAGAACTCGCCTATGTGAATATGGAGAACAACGAGCCGATGCAGATGCTCTTCGCCGGTTCGCTCGAGCCACCAAGACTTCTCGACGGGATATCTGAATACCTGAACAAACGGGTTACCCCCGAGACATTGCTCATACTGGATGAGATCCAGGAGATCCCCCGTGCGTTGACCGCATTGAAATACTTCAATGAGGATGCTCCAGATCAGGCGGTCGCTGTTGCGGGTTCCCTGTTGGGGATGGCATCAGCATCCGGGATATCGTTTCCTGTCGGAAAGGTCACGTTCCTCGATCTGTTCCCTATGACGTTCAAAGAGTATCTTGTCGCCGTTTCAGAGGGCAGGTTCGTCAAGATGATCGATGGGGGGGATTTTGATATGCTCAAGGTGTTCTCCGAGCCCCTCACCGACCTGATGAGGCGCTACCTGTATGTTGGCGGCATGCCTGAAGCGGTCGATGAGTACGTCCACACAAAAGATCTTCAAAATGTGCGGCAGATCCAAAACGACATCCTTGCTACCTACAAGAACGACTTCTCAAAGCATAGTTCAGGGGCAACGGCGAACCGATGCAGAGAGATCTGGCAGACGATCCCCTCCCAGTTGGCCCGCGACACCAAACGCTTCATCTTCGGCGTCATAAAAGAAGGAGCCCGCGGCAGCGAGTATCGGGCAGCGCTCCAATGTCTAGAGGATTGCGGTCTGGTGCATCTGGTCAGACGGGTATCAAAAGCAGGCATCCCCTTGAAAGCTTACGAGAAAGAGGCGATGTTCAAACTCTTCATTGTTGATGTTGGCCTTCTTGGAGCGATGAGCGGGCTCGACGCCTCCACGCTGATCGAAGGAGATCGTTTGTTCCAAGAGTTCAAAGGCGCCTATACCGAACAGTTCGTGTGTCAGGAGCTGATCGGAGAATGCGGGCTCACCCTCAATTATTGGTCTTCAGAGAGCAACCCGACAGAGATTGACTTCTTGTTCCAGGCCGAGGGCAAGATATATCCCGTCGAGGTCAAAGCCGCAGAGAACCTGAAGAGCAAAAGCCTGGCCGCCTTTTGCAAACGCTACGATCTGAACACGGGGATCCGCCTGTCTCTTGCCGATTATCGTGAGGAGTCCTGGATGCGTAACATCCCCCTGTTTTCAATCGCAAGTATCAAGCCCCTCGTGAAAGAGACAGAGAAGCCTGCAACAGAGCTGTCATCGAAGATAGCCTCTGGGAAATGAGCGGATCGTATTCTCCCAAGCCGCTCGGACATCACACGAGCAGGTGACAAGTGTGACCA
>WQUG01000027.1 GCA_009785855.1 Actinomycetes bacterium | reverse complement strand
TGTTCTCCGGGTTGGTCACCGCCTGGTTCTTGGCGGGCTTGCCGACCAGACGCTCGCCTTCTTTACGAAACGCCACGACTGACGGCGTGGTGCGGTCGCCTTCCACGTTGATGACGATCGCCGGCTCCCCACCTTCGATCAGCGCCATCGCGCTGTTGGTGGTGCCGAGGTCTATTCCCAATACTTTACTCATGATGATGTACTCCTTCTTCTGTGTAGTCGTGCTCACTGAGGTCAGCACTACTCCAGCGTATTATCTGAGTACACCATTGTCAAGTTTTATGAGTGTAGATTCTGTGAAGAGCCCTGTCTGCGGCTCACGGCACGCCGATCACGGCAGGGATTCAGAGCGCGGTGACGGTCGCTTCCGGGAAGTTCGAGCTGTTCTCGATCTCCTCTGAGGCGCGATCGAGGCGGCGCCGAACGCTCTTGAGTTCGGTGATCGCCTCACTGAGTCCCCGCTCTGACTCAAGACCCGCATGCCCCGCCAGGTGGGCGAGCTCTTTGACCCAGTCCTCAACGAGCTCGACCTGCGACTGGCACATCTCTATCATCATCTGGAATTGGTTATGGTTCACCCCATCGCTACACATGCTACACACTCTCTATCTCTGCCAGGAAACGGCCCTCGGGCATGCCGCCCACGAAGCGCTTGGCGACCTTGCCATCCTTGAAGACCACATAGGTCGGGATGGACATGACGTCGAACTTCTGCGCGGTCTGCGGGTTCTCGTCCACGTTGATCTGCGCGATCGTCAGTTCGTCGTGCTCCGCTGCGATCTTCTTCAGGATCGGCTCCATGCTCCGACAAGGGCCGCACCAGGGCGCCCAGAAGTCCACCACGACGGTACCGGCGCTCTGTTCAACGTCTGCTGCAAACGTTGCGTCAGTGATCTGTTTCAGCTCTGCCATGATCTCCGATCCTTTCTTTTCTCGTGAGGATGTCCCCACTTCTCATTATAGGGTCTCCAGGTAGTTGAGCGCAGAGAAACCGGCCGTGGCGCCCGCCCCAGCGGCAGTCACCACCTGTTTGAGCGTTGATTCCGTGACATCCCCTGCGGCGAAAAGCCCCGGTACGCCGGTCGCGCCACGGGCATCCGTGCGGATATAGCCCCGCTCATCGGTGCTGACGAGTCCGTCTGAGAGGAGTTCTGAGATCGGCGTTGTGCCGACGAACTCGAAGACCCCGTCGAGGACAAGGGTCCGCTCGCTGCCGTCGGCCACGTCGCGCAGCACCAGGCCGCAGACCTTGCCCGTCTCAGGATCCCCGAGGATCTCGACCGGCACGTTGCCAAGGACCGGCTCGACTTTCTCGTGGCGCGCGAGACGGTCCACGATGACCTGGGCCGCCCGGAACTCATGGCGCCGATGCACGAGGTAGACCTTGGTCGCGAACTTCGTCAGGAACATCGCCTCTTCAAGGGCTGCGTCCCCCCCGCCGATGACGGCCACGACTTTATCACGGTAGAAAGCCCCGTCGCAGGTCGCGCACCAGGAGACGCCACGCCCGGTGAACTCTGCTTCACCGGGGATGCCGAGCTTGCTGGGCACCGCTCCGGTCGCCACGATCACCGCGCGCGCATGCATCGGCGCATCGTTGGTCTCGAGCAGGAAGCCCCCGTCTGCGGGCACTATCGCCGTGACCTCGGTGAACAGGGCGATCTCTGCGCCCTGGGCGAGCGTCTGAGCTGTCATCAGTTCTCCCAGCTCGGCGCCGCCGACGCCTTCTGGAAAGGCCGGGTAGTTCTCGACCTGTTCGGTCGTGATGATCTGCCCCCCGCACGCCTGACGCTCGAAGATCACCGTCTCGGCGCCGCCGCGCGCCGCGTACAGGCCGGCCGTCAGTCCTGCCGGGCCGCCCCCGATGACCGCGATATCGATCGTTCGAACCGTCATGATGTGATGACTCCCTACTGTGCCGTCGCCGTGGGCGTTGTGCTCTGCCGACGCTGCTCGATGAGCTTGATCATCTGCTGCGCCTGATCGAAGATCGTCTTGTTCGCTGCGTCGCCCTTCGTCAGATCCATGACGCGCTGCATCTGCTTCTTCGCCTGATCAAGGTTGTTCTGCCCAAAAAGATAGAAGATCCCCAGGTTGTAGTTGGCCTTGACATGATCCGGTTTGAGTTCAAGGACCTGTGCGACCACCTGGATCGCCCGGTCGGTGTTGCCGGTGAAGTAATACAGGGCTGCCATGTCGGTCTGTGCGTCGGCTGCCGTCGGGTAATACTGGAGATACTTCGTGAAGTACTTGATCCCGTTCTTCGCGTCGGCCATCATCGAGGCGCCGTCGCCCGCGCTCTGGTCAGCGGTCGCCCGGTCGTAGAAGAACTGCGCCAGGGTCAGCATGGCCTCCGTATCTTTCGGGTCGTCCTGAAGCAGGAGGAGCGCGTCATAGGCGCCCTTCTGATCAGCGGTGAGCAGGTTTCGGAACTCGGTTGAGACCGGCGTCGTACGCGCCCGGAAGAGTCCTCCCTGGGTGATACCCAAGACGACGGCGGCGGCGAACAACGCGACTGCGAAAAGCAGGATGGTCAAGGGGACCCGATAGCGCTGGAACGGTCGGATGATATAGCGCTTGCCGAAGCTGATGTCATCACCTGTTTTGAACTGGCTTACGTCCAGACCGACCGTCTGGGCCTTGAGCAGCATGTTCAGGTCGTTGGTCAGAAGCGTCACCTGCTGCCCGTCGCCCAGCTCGTCGTCGATAAGCCAGGCCGTCGCGAGGATCTTGTCGTCAGGGGTCTTGGTCGCGAATCCGTCAGGAAGCGCCTGGTTGTTGTACTCGAACGGGACCACGCGCAGGCTGCCGCCTTCCGGCAGATCGACGCCGTCGATCAGTGACCTGCCATCTGCCAGCTCGAAGATCAGCCGCGTGACCTCCCGCCCGCGGAAGCGCAGGTCGGGATCGACATGCGCTGTCTTAAGCTTGTCCAGCTCGGCGAGCACGGTCTCGGGGATGATGATACGGGCGCCCGGATAGGCATAAAGCGATTGGGGATCGGTCAACAACACGTTCGTATCGAAGACGATCGCCTTACTCTGAGCCCTCATTTCAGGCACTGCCCTCTCCTTTCTGGACCTGGCGTGCGTGGCGCCAGAGGTAGAGGAGCAGTCCGACGCCAACGATTACCACTATAGCAACGATGACGATCGTATCGAGATAGGAAGCTGAGATCGCGACACTATCTTCACAGATGGTATGGCTTCCCGCCTTCAGACGTACCCGCAGATCGCTGCTCCCGGTCTGAGACAGACGGACGTTCGCCGAATAGAGGGTGTTGTTGCCCGAGGCTGTCAGAAGCGGGCTCCTTGTCGGATCGATCTTGAGTCCGCCGCTCTTGTTAGCGAACTCCAGGTGGACCTTGAATGCTGTCTTCCCGCTGTTCGCGATCGTGATGGGGACCTCGCCGGTACTGCCGGCCAAGGTCACCGGGCTCAGCCGCAGCTTCAGGGCAGAGAAGGTCCGCCCGACGATGCGCAGGGTCCCGTCAGCGAAGCTCTCCGGGGCGGTGCTGTTCGCCCCGCTGGACGGTCGTGGGCCAAAGGCGTTCTCTGCGACCAGCGACAGCTGGGTCGCCTCAAGGGCGTCCTGAGTCCCGTCCGGCGCCGCCCCCGTCAGCCCGATCGCTGCCTCGCGCGCGCGACGGATGGCGGTGAAGTCCTGAGGCGGGACTTCGAGCGTCGTCTTACGAGGACCGGGGTCTGCCGTGGGATCACGCAGCGTCACTTTCTGGATGGGCGTGAAGCTGATCCAGGGCGTACTCGTCAAACGGATCAGGCGCAGCATCAAAGCCGCCGCGCGCGTCGGGTCCTCAGGAAGACCCACCACGACCGGACTTACCGGCGTCTTGCCGCGCAAGGCGAAGAGTGCGTCCAACGGCTCAGCGAGATCCGTGGCCTCAAGTGACTGGGAGACCCTGTTATAGCTGGCAGGAACGATCTGTTCGATCCCCAGAGGACGAAGCTTCTCCCGCGCGCCTACGACCGCGCGCCCGCCGAACGGGGCGCTCATCGGGATCGGACTGACTCCCAGTACCGTCTGCAGGGCCTGTCTGCCCTTCTCATACTGAGCAGGCAGATCGTCGGAAAGACCGTTGGCGAGCAGCTGGCTGACGTTCGGATCACTGTAGCCCTGCCAGGCGATCTTGAGCCGTCCGGTGGCGATCGCGGACTTCAGACGGACGATGACCTGGGCCGCATAGCGAGCAGCAGCATCGGACGGTGGCAGAGCGACCAGGGCTCCGGCGCTGTTGACATAACGGCTCCCCGCAGCAAGCTTTCCCAGCTCTTCGATCAGCAAAGGCGAGGGCGCCAACGTCAGGTGGAGCTTCGGATCGCTCAGGATCAGATCTGCCACCTGGCCGAGCTCCTCTGTACGCTGCCGGGCCGTTCCGGTCGCCGGGTCAGAAGCGAAGTCCCCGTCTGTGCGACACAGGGGAGGAGCCCCGATGCGCAGCACCAGCGCTACCGGACAGCGCGCTGCGGACGCATCATACACGAACAGTGTGCTCTCTCGGGTCTGGATCGACGTTCCCTGTGGAGTGCTCGTGACGACCGTACAGCGACAGCGATACCTTCCCTCCCCCAGCGCCAGGCCGACGAGGTCCCGCGTGAACGTGTACGAGTAGCGCCCGTCCGCATCGGGTGTCGCGATATCTTCTCCGGTGAAGTTCCAGTAGGTCGTGCGCAGGAAGATGCCGTTGCCGTCAGCGTTGAACAGTTCGAAGGTCGCGCTGATGCTGTCAGCGTCTGCGGCAGGACGCACCCGGACCTTGTAGCTGAAAGACCCCGTCGAGGTCGTCGCAACGCTCGGTTGCTGCGCCTCGAGTATGACGGCGGTGTGTGTCGCATCCGTCGGGGCCGCTCTGCCCGGGACCGGCACACAGAGCAGCGCGCCAAGCAACACTGTGGTTATGATGGTATGAAGACTTCGCATGGATCCAAACATGGTATGTTACAGTACTGTTATCCATTATCGCACAGTGCATCACCTGCTCCCGGGAGGGAGATCGGAGAAAGGGCAGCCCGTGAAGATCCTCGTTACCGGCGGAGCCGGGTTCATCGGATCAGCGCTTATCCACCATCTGACCTCTCTTGACGGAGAGGTCATGGTGATCGATGATCTCTCGACCGGACGGATCGAGAACATCCATCCTGCCTGCGCCTTTCGTAAGATGGACATCCTCGATAAGGACTTCGCCTGCGTGGTCGCGGACTTCGCTCCCGAGGTCATCGTGCATTTGGCCGCCCAGTCATCTGTGACCAGATCGCTCACGGATCCGGCAGAAAACGACCGCATCAACCTCGACGGTACCCGCGCGGTCGCCCAGGCGGCCATCGGATGCGGAGCCGTGCGGGTCGTTTTCGCCAGCAGCGCGGCGGTCTATGGCGATCCCGCTGAGATCCCGCTGACCGAGGGATCTGCGAAGGCGCCACAGAACCCCTATGGAGCGAGCAAGCTTGCAGGGGAGGCTCTATTGGCGGAGCTGTTGGGGCCTGCCGGGATCGACTACGTTTCCGGACGCTTCGCCAACGTCTACGGTCCGCGCCAGAGCGCCGCTGGCGAGGCGGGCGTGGTCGCGGCTTTCTGCTCGCGGATCGCTGCGGGCTCAGCGCCGATCGTCAACGGGGACGGGTCCCAGGTCCGCGACTTCGTCTACGTGGGTGACGTCGTCTCTGCCCTGACCCTGCTCATCGCCCATGACCTGCGCTTCTCGAGCATCCCCGGCCCGGACGGACCGGCCTTCAACATCAGCACCGCGAGGGGGGTCGCGCTGACCGAGTTGCTCATCAGTTTGCGCCAGATCACCGGCTTTCACGAGCGCGAGGAACACGGCGAGGCGCCGGCAGGAGAGGTGCGGACTTCGATACTTTCAGCTGATAAAGCAAGCGACATCCTCGAGTGGGACGCAGAGGTCGAACTGGACGACGGGCTGCAGGCGACCTGGAACTGGTTCAAGGAGCAGGCGCCACGGACCTGATCGGACACTATCCCCGCGACATCAGCGCTCTTGACCGCGCGATGCGTGTGACCGCTGTCGCACGCCTCGAGACAGACGGGCTCAGCCTGGGGCCTGTCGAACACCAGTACTACGCGACCGTGCTGGCCGTCACCGGACGTGAGCGGTCAACATTGAGCGCCGAAGAGCGAGATGCCCTGAGCAAGGCGCTCAGGGCGCTGGGCTGGCGCGCGACCGAGGCCGCCCTGCTCTGCACGCCGGAACTGCCAGCCTGCCTCTCTGTGGCGGTTCTGCGCAGCTACGTGCGCGCGCTCAACACCGAGGCTGTCGTGCTACTTGAGCGCGACATCTTGGCCGATCCCCCACAACTCCCCTGGATCAAGGTCGCCGTCTGCGATGACTTCTTCGGCTCGCTGGACGACACGGACAAGAAAAGAGCCGCCTGGGAACAACTCCAGGCGGCTCGGCGTATCCTTGCTCTGACTGAGTGATCAGTCTTTCAGGGGCGGGAACTTGTTCGCCTTGAGCCCTGTCTCGACTTCTTCGACCGCGCGGACCCCGATGCCGGGGATGTCGAGCAGGTCATCCACGCTGCGACCCATCAGATCGGCCACCGTGGAGAAGCCTGCTTCCGCGAACTTGGTCGCCCAGCGCGTTGAGACGCCGATCTCCTTGAGCGGAAGCTGCAGGGGATCCGGGGCCAGCTCGGTCTTGAGTAAGGCCGCCTCCCGTTCTGCGCTGAGGACCGATGCGTCAGCGGTCGTCTGGCCGGCAGGATCGCTGCCCAGCAGGTCGTCGAGATCAGAGAAGACAGCGCCTGCGTCGTCAGACAGCGTTGGGTTGCCCCCACCCAGCATCACATCAGGATCGAAGCTCACGCCCAGATACTTCGAGGCATCGAAGTCGGCATCGAGATCCTCATCGTTCCAGGACAGGGTCCGGACGAACTCATCAGGGTCGACGTCCCACTGAGCAGGCTCGGGCTTCATCGCTTCGATCGCCGTGAAGTCGTCGCGCAGCGCGTCGGGCGCCGCTTCGATGCTCGTCGCAGTCTCCCCCGCCAGACTCGTACCCTTGTAGCTGACCTCAACGTTACGGTAGTGCTTCATGCCGGTCCCCGCCGGGATCAGCTTGCCGATGATGACGTTCTCTTTCAGGCCGAGGAGATTGTCCTCGCGCGACTCGATAGCAGCCTGCGCCAGAACGGTCGTCGTCCACATGAACGAGGCCAGGGACAGGAAGCTCTCGCTGCCCAGCGACCTCATCGATGCCCGCACGATCTGGAGAGGCCCGATGAGCGTGTCGTGGGCCTGAGCCGCGATCTTGCCCTCCGCGACCAGCCGATCGTTCTCCGCCAGATACTGCAGCCGGTCGACGTAGGAGTCCACCAGGAAGTCCGAATCCCCGCTGTCAGTGACCTTGACCTTCGAGAGCATGCGCGCCGCGATGATCTCGAAGTGCTTGTCGTTGAGCTCAACGCCCTGACCCCGATACACCGACTGCAGCTCGTTGATGATCCAGTGGAGCATCTTCTCACGGCCGACGATCTTCAGACGATCGGGCCCATAGGGACGACCCTTGGTGACCGGATCACCCGCGCAGACCTTGTCGCCGACAGAGACGATCAGACGCGACTCGTTGCTGACCACTGCGCTGCGCCATTGCGCGCGCTTGGGGCCGGTCACGACCACCACGCTGCCACGCTCATCGGTCTCGATGGCGCTCACTTCGCCGTCGATCTCTGAGAGGATGGCGAAGACGCGGTTGGCCTTGGGGGACTCAAGGATCTCGTTGACGAGCGGCAGGCCCTCGGTGATGTCGGTCCCCGCCACACCGCCGGTGTGGAAGGTACGCAGGGTCAGCTGGGTCCCCGGCTCGCCGATGGACTGCGCGGCGATGACGCCGACAGCCGTCCCGATGTCGACCGGAGCTCCGTTACTTAAGTCGTAGCCATAGCACTTCTGGCAGATCCCCCGCCCTTCCAGGCAGGTCAGCGCCGAACGAAGACGCAGGGTCTTGATACCGGCGGCCTCGAAAGCCTCCAGCATCTCGAGCGAGGTGATGTAGTCGTCCGCCGCAAGCAGGACCTTGCCCCGCAGGCCTTTGACCGACTCTGAGACGACGCGACCGATCAGGTTCGTGTCGAGCTCGCCGTTATGCTCGGCATAGAGCGAGACCTCGACGCCCTCATGGGTGCCGCAGTCTTCTGAACGCACGATCGCGTCATGCACGAAATCAAGGAAACGACGGGTGGTATAGCCGCCGGTCTCGGTCCCGAGCGCGGTGTCGGCCAGACCCTTGCGGGCGCCATGAGTCGAGATGAAGTACTCGAGCACGGTCAGGCCCTCGCGGAAGTTCGTCTTGATCGGACGATCGATGACGTCGCCCTTCGGGGACTGCATCAGTCCGCGCATCCCCGCCAGCTGACGGATCTGCTTGAGGTTACCGCGGGCGCCGGACTGCGCCATGATGAATATCGGGTTCTTGGGATCGAAGGCCTTGACCATCGCGTCGCCGACCTCATCGGTCGCGCGGTTCCAGATGTCGATGGTCTGACGATGCCGCTCGGCCGTCGTCAAGAGCCCCGCCTCATACTGCTCTTCGATCTTGAGGGACTCCTTGTCGTAGGCGTCAAGGATCTTCTGCTTGCTCTCGGGGATCATCGCATCATAGAGCGAGGCGGTGATGCCGGAATGGGTCGCATAGTGAAATCCCAGGTCCTTGATGTGATCGAGTATCTCGGCAGTCTCTGCCGTCGAATACCTGAGCGCCTGATCCTCGATGATCGCCGCGATCGCGCCCTTGTCGAGCGAGTAGTTGATGAAGGGATACTCCTCCGGGAACGCCCGGTTGAACAGTATCCTTCCGACCGAGGTCTCGATGCGTTCTCCTGCCGATACCAGGGTGCCGACCCGGTCTGCCGCGCTGCTGCGGACCACCTGGTCACGGGTCATACGCACGCTGATCCTGGCCTGCAGATCGAGCTCGGCACGGCTGTCGTAAGCAAGCACCGCCTCTTTGTCGGACAGGAAGGCGCGAGCCTCCCCCGGCTTGCCCTCGACGATCGTGGTCAGGTGATAGATCCCGAGCACCATGTCCTGGGATGGAACCGCCAGAGGGCGTCCATTGGCCGGGGACTTGATGTTGTTCGTGGACAGCATGAGCACACGGGCCTCTGCCTGGGCCTCCGTCGACAGCGGCAGATGGACGGCCATCTGGTCCCCGTCGAAGTCCGCGTTGAAAGCCGTACAGACGAGCGGATGCAGATGGATCGCCTTGCCCTCGACGAGTACCGGCTCGAAGGCCTGGATACCCAGACGGTGCAGGGTGGGCGCGCGGTTCAGCAGGACCGGATGGTCCGCGATGACCTCTTCGAGCACATCCCAGACGACGGGACGCTGGCGCTCGACGAGCTTCTTGGCAGCCTTGGTGTTGGGCGCCTCATCGCGCTCCTCGCCCTCTTTATACCGGTCGACAAGCCGCTTCATGACGAAGGGCTTGTACAGCTCAAGGGCCATCTGCTTGGGAAGACCACACTGATGCAGCTTCAGTTCCGGTCCGCCGACGATGACGGAGCGGCCTGAGTAGTCGACGCGCTTGCCGAGCAGGTTCTGGCGGAAGCGTCCCTGCTTGCCGTTGAGCGAGTGGGACAGGGACTTCAGAGGGCGCCCAGAGGTGCCCTTGACCTGGCGTCGGTCATCGCGGCGGTTGTCGAAGAGCTTGTCGACCGCCTCCTGAAGCATGCGCTTCTCGTTGTTGATGATGATCTCCGGCGCGCCCAGATCCAGGAGTTTCTTCAGGCGGTTGTTGCGGTTGATGACCCGTCGATACAGGTCGTTGAGGTCGCTCGTAGCGAAACGACCGCCGTCGAGCTGGACCATCGGACGCAGCTCCGGCGGCATCACCGGGATGACGTCGAGCACCATCCACTCCGGGTCGATCCCCGACTGGACGAAGGCGTCGACGACCGACAGCCTCTTGACGATCTTCTTGACCGAGGCGGGCAGCGAGGCGCCGTCTTCCAACTTTATGTTCGCCTCGCGCAGTTGGGCGCGCAGCTCGGATCGCAGGGCCGTGAAGTCCGTCGATCCCAGGAGGGTGCGGACATGTTCTGCCCCCATCCCGCCCGTGAAATAGCCGGGGTCGCGGACCGTACCATCATTGGCGACCTGCGGACCGTAGAGACGATACATCTCACGATAGACGAGCTCGTCGTCGAAGAGCTGCTTGACCTGCAGGCGCTGCAGTGCGTCGAAGGCCTCCCGACGGACCTCGATGCGCTCTGCATATTCGTCCTCGATGTCGGTGGAACGCTCGGCGCTGTCCCGTATGATCGCACGGACCCGATCGGCCGTATCGAGTTCCTCATAGGGCAGGAAGGTGGCATCGATCTCCAGCTCGCCGGCGCGCAGCGCTGCGAGCTTGGCGGCGGCGGTGGGGAACTTGGCGGCCAGGCCATGGGAGGCGGCCATCATCTCCAGCTTCTCGCCCGCGCCCTTCTCCCCCTTCTCGACCGCCTTGAGCGTGCTCTTCAGGCTCCGAGCCTCTGCGCCCCGGGTCAGGAGCGAGAGCGCCTGGATATCGTCTGAATCACGGAGCAGCCAGGCGAGCGCACTGTCACGCTCGTCGGCGATCTGCTCGAGCTCTGCGGCCTTCTCGCGCTCGTACTCCTCAAGGGAAGCCTTCAGTTCCTCCGCGAGGTCCGGATAATCCGCCTCACGGCGCTCCACATCGATCGTGGTGATGATCGGCGCGACGAAGTAGAGGACCTTCTCCAGATCCTTGTATTTGACATCAAGCAGCGTGCTCATGTGTTTCGCAACGCCCTGGGAGTACCAGACATGGGCGACCGGGCTCGCAAGCTCGATGTGGCCCATACGCTCACGGCGGACCTTGGCGCGCGTGACCTCGACGCCGCAGCGCTCGCACTTCACCCCGCGATAACGGGGCCGACGATACTTGCCGCAGGAGCACTCCCAGTCCTTTGTCGGTCCGAAGATCCTCTCGCAGAACAGACCGTCCTTCTCGGGCTTCTGACTGCGGTAGTTTATCGTTTCAGCCTTCTTAACCTCACCATGCGACCAGCTGCGGATCTCATCTGAGCTTGACAGTCTGATACGAAGACGATCGAAACTGTTCACATCAACATCCGGCACGGCTTATCCCTCCTCGTCAGTACCCGGGTCTTCACCAGCATCGCCGGATCCGTCTCCCAGGGCTGAGAAATCGATGTTCATTTCCTCGTCTTCCGCAAGCTCATCAGTGGCTTGGTCAGCGGACAGCAGGTCCTCGAAACTGACCTCGACGCTCGGCATCCCTGCCAGGTCAGCCCCCGCGGGCTGCGCGTCAAGGTTCCAGCTCATGTCCTCGCTGGCCTTATGCTCGATGAGCGCCTGGCGGGTATCAGCCGACAGCTCATCAAGGATGTTGCTGAATCCGGGGTAGGGAGCGGCGGCGCCTGAGGAGTCCTCGACCTCAGAGAGCTCGATGTGCTCGCCCTCGTCGGTCAGCGCCTCGATGTTAAGACCCAGGGCCTTGAGCTCGGTCGCCAGTACGTTGAAGGACTCGGGCATACCCGGCTCCGGGATGTTCTCGCCCTTGACGATCGCCTCATAGGCCTTCACACGGCCGTTGAGGTCGTCTGACTTGATGGTGAGCATCTCGCGCAGCAGATAGGCGGCGCCATAGGCGTAGAGCGCCCAGACCTCCATCTCGCCGAATCGCTGCCCGCCGAACTGGGCTTTGCCTCCCAGCGGCTGCTGAGTGACCAGGCTGTACGGGCCGGTCGAGCGCGCATGGATCTTGTCGTCGACCAGGTGATGCAGTTTGAGCATATAGATCTCGCCGACCGTGACCTCCTGCTGGAAGGGCTCGCCGGTACGTCCGTTGTAGAGCTTGATCTTGCCATGCTCGCTGATCTGGGGGATGAAGGCGTCCAGGGTCGCCGTTTTGAAGCGCTCATGGGCCCTGAGCCTGATGTTGCGGTTCGCCTTGAGCATGATGTCTGAGATCTCGCCCTCGCGCGCGCCGTCGAAGACCGGCGTCGAGACCGGTATATGGCCCTCGACCGATGTCTTCTGCTGGTCTGCGTCGGTCCAGCCGTACTTCGAGGCCCAACCCAGGTTGGTCTCCAGAAGCTGGCCGACGTTCATGCGGCTCGGCACACCCAGGGGGTTCAAGATGATGTCGACCGGCGTCCCGTCGGCCAGGAAAGGCATGTCCTCGATGGGCAGGATCTTCGAGATGACGCCCTTGTTCCCGTGACGGCCGGCGAGCTTGTCGCCCTCCTGGATCTTGCGCTTCTGCGCGATGAAGACCCGCACCATCTCGTTGACGCCGCGCTTGAGCTCGACGCCCTCCTGCAGGTTGTTCACTTCCTGGACCTCGATCACGCAGCCGGTCACTCCGTGCGGCACCTTCAGCGAGCTGTCACGCACGTCATGGGCCTTCTCGCCGAAGATCTGGCGCAGCAGGCGCTCTTCTGCGGTCGGGTCGACCGACTCGCCCTTGGGCGTGACCTTGCCGACCAGGATGTCGCCGTCGCGGACCTCGGTGCCGACGCGGATGATACCGCGCTCGTCGAGGTTGGCGAGCATGTCCTCGCCGACATTGGGGATCTCGCGGGTGATCTCTTCGCGCCCGAGTTTGGTCTCGCGCGCCTCGATCTCATACTCCTTGATGTGGAGCGACGTGAGGATGTCGTCGCGCACGATGCGTTCGCTCACGATGATCGCGTCCTCGTAGTTATAACCCTCCCAGGGCATGAAAGCCGCCGTCAGGTTCGTGCCGAGCGCAAGTTCGCCGCGATCGGTCGAAGGGCCGTCGGCCAGAGGGGTCTGCTCCTCGACACGGTCGCCTTCGGCCACGATCGGACGACCGTTGATGCAGGTGCTCTGGTTGGAGCGCTGGAATTTCGGGAGGCGATAGACGTCGGTCTCGCCGTCGTCGGTGGTGACGACCACCGTACTGGCATCGACCGAACTGACGGTACCCGCGCGCAGCGCGCAGGTGACCTCACCTGAGTCGACCGCGACCGTGGCCTCGATGCCCGTCCCGATCAGAGGAGAGTGGGGGGTCAGCAGGGGAACAGCCTGGCGCTGCATGTTCGCGCCCATCAGCGCGCGGTTCGCGTCGTCATGCTCCAGGAAGGGGATCAGCCCGGTGACGGCCGAGACCATCTGCCGGGGACTGACGTCCATCATCGTCACATCTTCAGGCAGGAGCTCCTCGGGCTCGCCGAACTGACCATCGACGCCCGCGCCCTTGACGCGGCAGAGGACGCGCTCGTTTAAGAAGGCGCCCGTCTTGGTGTCGAAGGGCTCGTTGGCCTGGGCGATGATCTCCTTCTCTTCCTGGTCAGCCGTCAGAAACGCGATCTCCCGGGTGACCTTGCCGCCCTTGACGCGTCGGTACGGCGTCTCTATGAAGCCGTAGCTGTTGACATGGGCGAAGGTCGCCAGGCTGCCGATCAGACCGATGTTCATGCCTTCCGGCGTCTCGATCGGGCAGATGCGGCCATAGTGGCTGGGGTGCACGTCGCGCACGTCGATCTTGGCCTCGCGGGCGCTGCGGATGCCGCCGCGACCGATGGCCGAGAGGCGGCGCTTGTGCGCCATGCCGGCGACCGGATTGGTCTGATCCAGGAACTGCGAGAGCTGGCTGGACCCGAAGAACTCCTTGATCGCCGCGCCGATCGGGCGGATGTTGATGAGGTTCTCCGGCGCGATGTCATCGGGGCTCATGGTCGTCATGCGCTCGGAGATCGTGCGCGCCATGCGCGACAGACCGATGCGGAACTGGTTCTGGATCAGCTCGCCGGCCGTAGATATCCGACGGTTGCCCAGGTGGTCGACGTCGTCGATCGAATAGCCCTCGTCGTGGGCTGCCAGGTGCGCCAGATACGCGACCGTCTTGAAGATGTCATCGGGAGTCAGCGCCGTCTGCTCGTCGCCGAAGTTCAGGCCGAGCTTCTTGTTGACCTGATAGCGCCCCACGCGGGCCAGATCATAGCGATGCTCCTTGTAATACAGGTTCTCGATGAGATTGGTCGCCGACTCGATGGTCGGATGCTCGCCAGGACGCAGGCGCTTGTAGAGCTCGAGCAGGGCCTCCTCGCGATTGGAGGTCAGATCATGTTCGAGGGTGTTGACGATCGCCGGCGCGTTCTCGAAGCGCTCCAGCAGTTCCTCGTTGGTCTCTGCGACGCCGACCGCGCGCAGAAACATCGTGACCGGCACCTTGCGGCTGCGGTTCACGTTGGCCTGGATGCCACCGCTGCGATCGACCTCGAAGGAGAGCGGGGCCCCGCGATGAGGCTTGATCTCGGCCGTGTAGTACTCGTCCTTGTCACGACGCTCGGAGACGGCGAAGTACACGCCGGGCGAGCGCTGCAGAAGACTCACGACGACGCGCTCGCTGCCGTTGATGACGAAGGTCGCGCGATCGGTCATGACCGGGAAGTCCCCCAGATAGATGAGGTTCTTCTGGAGCTCCTCGCCCGTCTCGCGGTTGATGACCGAGACGTTGACGAGCAGAGAGGACTGATAGGTCAGACCCTTCTCCTTGCACTCATCGATACTGTTCTTGGGATGACCGAAGCTGTAGTCCCCGAACACCACATAATAGCGCTCGTCACGATCGGTGATCGGCGAGAGCTCGGCGAACACGTCTTTCAGTCCCTGTTCCTGGAACCATTTGAAAGAATCGAGTTGTATGGCGAGAAGATTGGGTACGGCCAGGATCTCGGGGCTTTTTCCGAAGCTGCGGCGCTTCACTGCCGCCCCAGGCAGTACAGGAGAATCGATGGTTTTAGCCACTAAAAGACTCCTCCTTGGGGTAATAAAAAGACGATTTCAGCAATTTATCATTTTACGATGACTTACAAGCTCCTGTCAACAGGAAAACCAGAGGTGGCTGCCAGC
>WQUG01000026.1 GCA_009785855.1 Actinomycetes bacterium | reverse complement strand
GTGATGGTGGGCGCGCTCATCTTCTTCCTCATGCGCATGCAGGGGGGCAACATGAAGATGATGAACTTCGGCCGGGCGCGCACCAAGGCGACCGACCCCCAGAAGCAGAAGGTCACCTTCGCCGACGTCGCCGGAGAGGACGAAGCGGTCGCCGAACTGGGGGAGATCAAGGACTTCCTGTCCGGGCCGGAGCGCTTCCAGGAGCTCGGCGCGAAGATCCCCAAGGGGGTGTTACTGGTCGGCCCTCCGGGGACGGGCAAGACGCTGTTGGCGCGCGCGGTCGCCGGCGAGGCCGACGTGCCCTTCTTCAGCATCAGCGGTTCTGACTTCGTCGAGATGTTCGTCGGCGTCGGAGCCTCGCGCGTACGCGACCTGTTCGAGCAGGCCAAGGCCGCGGCCCCCGCGATCATCTTCGTCGATGAGATCGACGCCGTGGGACGCCAGCGCGGCACGGGTCTGGGGGGCGGACATGACGAGCGCGAGCAGACGCTGAACGCCCTGCTTGTCGAGATGGACGGCTTCGAGCCGCAGGACAACGTCATCATGATCGCGGCGACCAACCGCCCCGACGTGCTCGATCCGGCCCTTCTGCGCCCGGGGCGTTTCGACCGACAGATCATCGTCGACAGGCCTGATCTGCGTGGCCGCGAGGCGATCCTGAAGATCCATGCAGACAACAAGCCGCTGGCCGACGAGGTGAACTTAAGTGTCATCGCGCGCCGTACGCCGGGCTTCACGGGCGCCGACCTCCAGAACCTGCTCAACGAGGCGGCGCTTCTGGCGGCGCGCGCAGGCAAGAAGAAGATCACCCAGACCGAGATCGAGGAGGGCTCGGACCGCGTCATGATGGGCCCGGAGCGCAAGAGCCGCCTGATCTCTGATGAGGAGAAGAAGACGATCGCGTATCACGAATCCGGGCACGCCATCGTCGGGCACCGCCTGCCCAACTCCGATCCGGTCCACAAGGTCACGATCATCCCGCGCGGCGGCAGCCTCGGCTCGACCTGGTCGCTGCCCACAGAGGATCGCTTCCTGCAGTCCAAGGCAGAGATGCTCGATGACATCGCGGTGCTGCTCGCGGGCCGCGCCGCAGAGGAGATGGCCATCGGCGACGTGACGACCGGCGCCTCCAACGACATCGAACGCGCGAGCAAGCTCGCCCGTGATATGGTGACGCGCTTCGGCATGAGCGAGACCCTCGGGCCACGGACCTTCGGCGAGCAGGGCCACGACGTCTTCCTGGGCCGCGATCTGACCCAGCAGAGCAACTACGGCAACGAGACGGCGGCGATCATCGACACCGAGACCGCGCGCATCATCGACGAGGGCGTCGAAGCGGCGCGCAAGATCCTGAAGCAGGACCGCGCGACGCTCGATCTCATGGCCCGCGTGCTCATCGAGCGCGAGACGCTGGAGGGCGACGCCCTGAAGGCCATCTTCGAGGAGACCTGGGACGAGTATCTCTTAAGCGAGCAGGCGGCGGCGGCGGCGGAGAAGAAGCCGGACGCTTCCTCGCACGATGACTCGGCCCCGCAGGCACAGAGCATGGCCGATCTGCCGCTCCCGTCTTCGGGAACGATCGCGCCGGCCGGCGCCTGAGTGCGCCCCGCATGCCGGTCGATAAGGATAAGATCGCGGCAGGGGTGCGGCTGATCCTTGAGGGGATCGGCGAGGACCCCGACCGCGAAGGCCTGCGCAAGACGCCAGCCCGCGTCGCAGCGCTCTATGAGGAGATCTGCGCCGGACAGGAACAGTCGCCGTCTGTGCCCCTCTCCGTGACCTTCGACGAGGGCCATCAGGAGATGGTGCTCGTGCGCGACATCCCCCTCTACTCGCTGTGTGAGCACCACATGGTGCCCTTTGTCGGCTTGGCGCACGTCGCCTATATCCCGGGGCCGGATGGTCGCGTCTGCGGGCTGTCCAAGATCGCCCGCGTCGTCGATGTCTTCGCGCGGCGCCTGCAGGTCCAGGAACGCCTGACCTCCCAGGTCGCCGACAGCATGGTGAAGTACCTGCAGCCGGCCGGCGTGCTCGTGGTCATCGAGGCCGAACATCTCTGCATGTCGATGCGCGGCGTGAAGAAATCCGGTTCGAAGACGATCACCTCTGCGGTGCGCGGGATCTTCCAGACCGACGCCCGCACCCGCGCCGAGGCGATGGCGCTGATCGGTCAGCGCTAGTTAAGAGACCGGGTCCGTTTTGTCACCTGAAGTACAAGTGGGAGGCGAGGGGGTCGCTCGGGTCGCTCGCATCGTCGGCATCGTCAACGTCACGCCGGACTCGTTCTCTGACGGCGGCCTCTGTCTCGATCCGCCTGCGGCTGTTGCGCACGGCCTCAGCTTGCTTGCAGACGGCGCTGACGAACTCGACGTCGGGGGGCAGGCGACGAGCCCGGGCGCGCCGCGCATCGCCCCGGCCAGTGAGCTGGCTCGGGTGGTCCCGGTCATCAAGGGCCTGCGCGAGGCTGGCGTCAGCGCGCCGATCAGCATCGACACCTATGAGCCTGCGGTCGCCCGGGCGGCGATCGCTGCTGGCGCCGACGGGATCAACGACATCACGGGCTTCCGCTCGCCGGAGATGCGCGCGCTGGTGGCAGAGACCGGGGTGCGCTGCGTGGTGATGGCCGGCGCGCCTGAAGGACGTCCGGACCCGGGAGCGCGGCAGGCGCTGGCAGAGACCTGGGGCTTCCTGGAGGCACAGGCCGCTGCCCTGGCGCCCGCGCCCTGTGCGCTCGATCCGGGCTTCGGCTTCTCAGGGACGCGCGATGACGACATCAAGCTCTATGGCGAGCTGCTGACGACCGGTCTGGCACAAGTGGGAGGCGAGGGGGTCGCTCGCGTACGCGAGTGGGACCACGGTGCCTGTCCCCCCGGTTCCGCCACCCACTTCCTGACCTCGAGGCTTCATCCCCTCTATATCGGGCTGTCGCGCAAGCGCTTTCTGCGCACGCTGTTCGGCGACGTCGATCTTGACCAGGCCTCGTCCGAGCTCTCCTGCGCGCTGGCAGCGGCGGGCGCGCGCTATCTGCGCGTCCATGAGGTCGCGCTCGCCCGCGCCGAGCTCGAGCGCTTCGTCACCGGGCCCTCCCAGCTCGCCTACGTGGCGCTCGGTTCCAACATCGGGCCCTGCGAGGAGCATCTGCGCGCGGCGCTGCGCTTTCTGGACGCGCTCCCCGCCACGACGCTTGACGCCATCGCGCGGACCTATGTCAGCGAGCCGGCCGCTGACCATGACCAGCCGCCCTTCCTCAACACGGTCGCGCGGCTGCGCACGCGGCTGGGACCCCGCGCCCTGTTCGCGGCGCTGCAGGCCTGCGAGCGCCTCATGGGGCGCGTCAAGACCCGCGTCAACGGGCCGCGCAGCATCGATCTCGACCTGCTGTCCGCAGGCGAGGTGACGATCTCGACCCCGGCGCTGCAGATCCCGCATCCGCGGGCCGCAGAGCGCGCCTTCGTCGTCGAGCCCCTGCGCGACCTCGATCCTGATTACCGTTTCCCAACAGGGCAGCGCTCCAGATGCGAAGGGCGACTCGATGGCGCTATCATGGAGGTCCGTCCGGCGCTGAAGCTGGAGCTGGAGCCGGAGCCGGAGCCGGAGACGGCCGATCAAAGGAGTCCCCATGTCTAAGTTCACCGCGGTCTCGTTCGCACGCTACAAAGCTTCAGGCACGCGCATCGTGATGTGCACAGCCTACGACGTCGCACAGGCGCGCATCGCCCAGGCGGCAGGGATCGACTGCATCCTGGTCGGCGACTCGCTGGGTAACACGACCCTGGGGCTCGGCTCGACGGTCCCGGTCGACGTCGATGACATGGTGCGCGCGACCGCAGCGGTCTCGCGCGGGGCGCAGGAGAGCTTCATCGTGGCGGACCTGCCGTTCATGAGCTATCAGGCCTCCTTTACGGACGGCATGTACAACGCGGCGCGGCTCCTGAAGGAGGGGGGCGCTGCCGCGGTCAAGCTCGAGGGAGCCTCGAAGGCCGCGCTCACGCTTACCGAGGGACTTGTCGAGGCGGGCGTTCCGGTCATCGGGCACCTGGGCCTGACGCCCCAGTCGGTCAACGCGCTGGGCGGCTATCGGGTCCAGGGCAAGGACGAGGAGGCGGCGGCCGAGCTTCTGGCGGGCGCCCTGGCCCTTGACGGGATCGGCGTGGTCGCGATCGTGCTGGAGTGCATCCCTGCTGAGCTTGCGCATGCGGTCACCGCCGCGGTCGACTGCGCGACGATCGGGATAGGCGCAGGCCGCGACTGTGACGGTGAGATCCAGGTCTTCCATGACCTCTGTGGCCTGGGCGGCGACTTCAGGCCGCGTCACACGCGCCGCTTCACCGAGGGCGGCCAGGCCCTGACGGCGGCGCTTGCCGCCTACGCCGCCGCGGTGCGCAGCGGGGAGTTCCCGGGCGAGGAGCAGACGGTCCACGTCGATGCGGCGGTCGTCGAGCGCGCCCAGTCCTTCGTCGACTCCGTGCTCGAGGGCGACGACACGGGAGCCTGATGGAGCTCGCCCGGACCAAGGCGGAGCTGCAGGCGCGTCTCGGGCCTGCGCGCGCCCGGGGCGCGCACATCGCGCTGGCGCCGACGATGGGCGCGCTCCACGACGGCCACGGCGCGCTGATCGAGGCGGCGGCCCGCAGCGCGGACCTTGTGGTCGTCTCTGACTTCGTCAACCCCAGCCAGTTCGCCGCAGGCGAGGACTTCGAGCGCTACCCCCGTGACCTGCAGCGCGATGCGGACTTCGCCGCCCGCGCGGGCGCGGATCTGCTCTTCGCTCCCAGCGTCGCCGAGCTCTACGGGACCGTGACCGAACCGCTCTCTGCGACCAGCATCGACGTCGGCGAGCTGGGGCGGATCTGGGAGGGCGCGCTGCGCCCGACGCACTTCGCGGGCGTGGCGCTGGTCGTCGTGAAGCTGCTCGGACTTACGCGCCCCCACAGCGCGTACTTCGGAGAGAAGGACTATCAGCAGCTCTGTGTGATCCGCCAGCTGGTGCGCGATCTTGACATCGCGACGCGGATCGTCGCCGTCGAGACCGTGCGTGAGGCAGACGGCCTTGCGCTCTCGAGCCGCAACCGCTATCTGGACGCCGGACAGCGCCAGCAGGCCGCCGGCATCTTCGCGGCGCTGCAGGCCGCCCGCCACGGCGCGCGCGCAGGACAGCGCGACGCCCGCGCTCTGGAGCAGGTCGCGCGCGAGGCGCTGGCCGACTTCGAGATCGGCTACGTCGCGCTGGTGGATCCGGACAGCCTGCGGTCGCTGGACGCGCTCACCGCGCCGGCGCGCCTGCTCGTCTCGGTCACCCTTGGCGGCGTGCACCTGATCGACAACAGCGCGATCGCCCCGCCGGGAGCTGACGATGGTCCCTGAGATACTGCAGCCCATCGCTCCGATCTATACCTGGATCGCGCACTTCTTCATCCCCTGGGGCCTGCTCGTGCTTTTCGCGCTGACCGTCGCCGAGACCATCCCCTTCGTGGGGCTCGTCACGCCGGGCGAGGTCATCATCGCGGCCGCCGCCTTCGTGGCCACCGGCGAGAAGGTCTCGCTGCTCTGGGTCTTCGGCCTGGCGCTGGCCGGCTCGGTGATCGGCTCGACGATCGTCTACGTCGCGGGGCGCAGGCTCGGCATAGCGGGCCTGCGACGTCTCATCCTGCGCTACGACGCCTTGCGCCTGCCGCGCTTTCTGCAGGTCGACCCGGGCGTCGTCGACGACCTGGAAGAGTACTTCGAGCGCCACGGCTCCCTCACGATACTGACGGCTCGCTTCATCTATGGCATGAAGGCCCTGGTGCCGCCGGTCGCCGGCGCGATGAAGATGCCGTACCTGCGCTTCCTGCGCAACCTTGCTGCGGGCAGCGCGCTCTACATCGCGATCCTGACCTTCGTGGGCTGGTTCCTGATGCGCAACGCCCGGCTCGCGAGCGACCTGTTCTCGGGCCTGGGCATCTTCGGCGTGGTCCTGCTCGTCGCGCTGGCGGCCTTCGCCGCGGTCATGCTCAAGCGGATCGCCGGCAAGCGTCGGCGGCGCGCTGCGCTACGAGAGCGCGCCCATCTTGACAAAGTCATCGGGGTCTCCCGCCTGAGCTCGACCAACGATCATCTCAAGGAGCTCATCGCGGGCTCACAGGTCGCCGGTGGCGAGACGCTGCTGATCATGGCCCGCGAGCAGAGCAGCGGCCACGGCCGCCTCGAGCGCGCCTGGGACTCGCCGGTCGGGGGGCTCTACGCGAGCCTGCTCTACTGGCCCCGGCGCCCCGTAGGCGAGCAGAGCGAGCTGTCGCTTTTGTGCGCCGAGGTCCTGCGCGAAGTCCTGAGCGAACAGGGGCTACGCGGGCTCACGGTCAAGGCGCCCAACGACCTGTATCTTCCCGCCGGCAAGCTTGCGGGCATCCTTGCAGAGGCCTCGGGGCAGGAGGGCTGGCTGATCATCGGCGTCGGGGTGAACGTGCGCCATCCGCGCCGCGCTGCCTTTGAGGGCGCGGCCTGGCTCAGCGATGAGCTGGGCAAGGTGTCGCCGGAAGACGTCGCCGACTGGCTGTTCCCGCGTCTTCTCGACGCGATCCGCTCCTGGGATGAACAGTCGTAGTCGGCAGCTGACGGTCGCCGCGCTCATCGCGGCGGCGCTTGCCGTGACGTCCTGGATCGCGGCGCTCCTGCCTTACGCACCGCTGACGCTGCAGACCTTCTTCGTCGTTCTGGCCGCGCTGCTGTTGCGTCCCCGCTGGGCGGCCGCGAGCCTGCTCGTCTATGTGGCGCTGGGCGCGGCAGGGCTGCCGGTGTTCGCCGGCGGCAAGGGGGGTGCGGCGGTGCTCGTCGGACCGACGGGCGGCTATCTGCTGGGCTTTGTTCTGGCGGCAGCCGTGGGCGCGCTCATCGCGGGCGCTGCTCCTTCGCTCGCGCGTCAGGCTCTTGCCGCAGGCGTGATGATCGTCGTGATCAACGGCCTCGGCACGCTGTGGTTGGCCTACAGCGCGCACCTGTCGCTGGCAGTCGCCGCCGCCGCAGGCGCCCTCCCGTTTTTGGCCGGCGACCTCCTGAAAGCCGCCGCCGCCCTCGCTGTCGCCCGCCGTCTGAAGAAGGGCGCGCTGGCGAGGTCTCAGTAGTTCGGGAGGTCGGGCGGGATGGGCAGGAAGACCCTGAACATCGCGCCGCCCTCCGGCACGTTGCGCACGTCGATCGCCCCGGCATGCGAGGTCACGATCGCCTTGACGATGGAAAGCCCGATCCCCGCGCCTCCGCTGACGCGCGCGCGGCTCTTCTGAGGTCGCGCGAAGCGTTCGAACAGGCAGGGCAGATCCTCCTCGGCGATGCCGGGTCCGTTGTCCGTGATGCTCAGGACCGCGAAGCGATCGACATCGGCCAGGTTCTTGTCGTGGACCTGCGGGCCGAGGTCGGCGCTGTCGCAGGAGCCCAGCTCGACGGCGATCTGTCCGCCCGGCCCCGTGGCGCGCGAGGCGTTGTCGACCAGGTTGACGACGATCTGCTGGACACGGTCGAGCGCGCCCAGTATCTCCGGCGTCTCTCCCGTGACCGTGACCGTGACCTTGCGCAGTTCCAGCGTCGGCTCAAGTGAGGTCAGGGCGGTCTCGACCGCGGCGCGCAGGCGGAATCTTCGCAGGGGGATCTCGCCGGTGGCGCCCTCGATCTTGGTGAGCTCGATAAGGTCGTTGGCCAGCCGCGTCAGGCGCTCGGTGTTCTCGATGATCATATTCAGGAAGCGCTCCTGATACTCTGCATCGACGTCGCCTTCGAGCAGGGTCTCGGCAGCGCCGTGGATGCTTGCGAGCGGCGTGCGCAGCTCATGGCTCACGTCGCCGACGAAGCGGTTCTGGCGACGGTCCTCGCTCTTCATCGTGTCAAGCGCGATCTGGTTCTCCTTGGCGATGCGGTTGATGCCGTCGGCAAGCTGGCGGATCTCCTTGGCGCCCTGGGCGCGGGCGCGCACGTTCTTGTCGCCGTTGTTGAACTCGCGCACCATCGTGACCAGGCCCCGGAAGTCCCGGGTCAGCGTGGCAGAAAGGCGCGCGATCACGAACCATCCGAGCACTGCGGTCCCGATCACGGCCACCGCGATGAGTATCAGGGCGACCCGCTTCGGGGCAAGAAGGACCGCCGCAGAGATGACAGCGCCACAGGACAGCAGCGCCAGCAGCATGGCGATGCGCATCCGGCGGGAGATCTCGGCGCTGAAGCTGTGTTTCTGTTGGGCCATGAAGACGGGGGCGCGACCTCAGGCGGTCATTCGCAGCGGAAGCGGTAGCCGTAGCCGCGCACCGTCTCGACGATACTGGGATCGAGCTTGGCGGCCTCCAGCTTGTCACGCAGACGCTTGATGTGGGTGTCGACGGTCTTGGTCTCGACGAGGTATTCCCAGCCCCAGGCGTCGCGCAGCAGCTGCTCGCGCGAGAGGACCTTGCCCGCATGGTGCATCAGGCAGTTCAGCAGCTCGAACTCGCGCGGCGTCAGATCGATCGGACCAGCGGCGCTCTGAGCGCTATGGGCGGTCTGGTCGAGCTTGATGCCGCTGACCTCGACGATCTCGTTGGCGGTCGCCTCATGGGCGGTCTCGGTCGTGGAACGACGCAGCAGCGCCTTGACGCGGGCGGAGAACTCGCGGACGCCGAAGGGCTTGGCCAGGTAGTCATCGCCACCGATCTCAAGGCCGACGACTTTGTCGAGCTCGGTGTCACGGGCAGACAGGAAGAGTACCGGCACGGTCGAGTACTCACGCAGGTGTTTGCAGACCTCGAAGCCGTTCATGCCCGGCAGATTGATGTCGAGTACGACCAGATCGAAACTGTTCCTGGCAAAGGCCTCAAGGGCGCTCGGGCCATCGGCAGCGACGGCGACCTGGTAGCCTTCCTTCTTGAGGTTGTAACTGACGAATTCAGTGATGGATGCTTCATCATCGACGATCAATATCGTAGGCGGGGTCTCTTGCATGGTCACATCCTTCGATCCCTGATTCCAGAGCTGTGTTGTCTGCATAAAGATGATAACATGATACCTCATGCTACTCGCTGTTGACATAGGAAACACCCAGACCTCGCTGGGGGTCTTCGATGCGCCTGGACCACGGAGCATCTGGCGCCTGTCCACGCGGACCCGCGCGACCGCAGACGAACTGGCGACGCAGCTCTCCGCGCTCCTGACGGGCGGCGCGCTGGCTCCCGCAGACATCACCGTGGCCTGTGTGTGTTCGGTGGTCCCCGCGCTGGCGCGCGCCTGGACCGGCGCCTGCGCGGCCCTCGGCCTTCCGGCGCCGCTGTGCGCCGCAGAGCTCGTGCCCGCAGACCTCGGCCTGACTCCGGAGCAGTGCGCCCGGACCGGAGCCGATCGTCTGGCCAACGCGCTCGCCGCAAGGCAAGGCTACGGCGCGCCATCTGTCGTGGTCGACTTCGGTACGGCGACCAACTTCGACGTCATCGACGAAGCGGGCCACTTCATCGGCGGACCTATCTCTGCCGGACTCCAGCTCAGCGCCGACGCCCTGGCCGCGAAGGCGGCGCGTTTGGTCGAAGTCGACCTGGCCGCCCCCTCGCGCATCATCGCCACGACGACCGAGGACGCCCTGCGCGCAGGGCTGGTGCTGGGCGAAGCCGCCAAGGTCGACGGGCTGACCACCCGTATCATCGAGGAGCTGGGCGCAGATCCCGGCGCCGTGCCGGTCGTGGCGACCGGCGGCCTGGCGCCCCTTGTCGCTCCTCACGCGCGCACGATCACCGCGATAGATCCGACGCTGACCCTGGTGGGGCTGTATCTGTTGGCAGAGAGGGCGTCCAAGGATGCCCGCTGAGCTCTATCGCATCGGTGACAAGCTGGTCAGTCGCGAGAAGATCCTGACGGCGCTCGATGCGATCCTGCAGGAGCGCGCCGGTGGCGCCACGCAACGCGAGGCTTCCCATGTGGCCGGCGTCCCGCGTACCTTCGTCAGCAACCTTGAGACCTTAGGCGAGCTGAGGCGCGGCTCCCGCGTGGCCATCATCGCCTTCCCGGTCGACAACGGCGACGACCTGCGTGAGTTGGCGGATCGCTTCGGCGTCGAGTTCACGCTCGCCTTCTCACAGCAGGAACGCGAGCACGCCGGCTTCGACGATCCGGCCCAGCTGTTCAACCGCACGCTCGATACGATCGCGGCGCTCCAGGACTTCGACGTGGTCCTGGTGCTGGCAAGCGACTGGCGCATCGAGACGATCCGGCGTATCGTAGAAGCTGAGCTCATCGGTATCTGCCTGGGGACAAGTCCGCTTACCGCCGACGCCCATGTCGACCTCAGCGAGGTCGAGGCGATACTGTGCGGGCTGCGCAGCGGCGGCAACAGCAACGACAGCAGCGACGAGGCCCCGCGCGGCATGCGCCGCATCCGCAAGCAGGGGCGACGGGCGCTCTCCGGGGCCGCCCAACTGGTGAAGGAGTGGGACCGATCAAAAAAGTAGTATCAGCGTCATTGGGTTCGAGCAAGCGCGACCACCGGGTCATCGTCAAGGTCCGCGGCGAGGACATCGAGGTCTCGCGGCGCGGCACGGACGGCGACTTGGACGCGCTCAAGAAGCTGCTCAGCGAGCTTGACGCAGACGACGAGGTCGCGGCCATCGGGCTCGGGGGCACCGACCTGTTCCTCAACGCCGCGGGCAAGAGCTATCACCTGCGCGAGATGAAGCCGCTCGCGAAACTCGTCACCCACAAGGCGCTGGTCGACGGGACCGGGCTGAAGGGCGCGGTCGAAGGCGCGACGGCAGACTACCTGCAGCGCGAGCTCGGCTGCGACCTGACGCACAAGCGGGTGCTCGTCACCTCGGCGGTCGACCGCTGGGGCATCGCGATGGCCTTCGCCGACGCCGGCGCCGACGTCTCGTATGGCGACCTGCTCTACGTCTTGGGGATCCCGGCCATGATCCACAGCCGCCGCCTGCTCAAGCGGGCGATCCGCCTGCTGGCGCCGCTCGTCATCCAGCTGCCCTTCGCCTGGCTCTATCCGGCGGAAAGCGACGAGGACACGGCCGTCAAACGCAGCCCCCGCACCGATGCGATCTACTACGCCAGCGAGATCATCGTGGGCGACTACAAGTACGTGGTCAAATACATGCCCGACGATCTGAAGGGCACGACCGTCGTCACGAACACGACGACGCCAGCTGACCTCGATCGCCTGCGCGCAAGTGGCGTCGACCTGCTCGTGACCACCACGCCGCGCCTGGACGGGCGCAGCTTCGGCACGAACGTCATGGAGGCCCTGCTCATCGCCAGCGTCGGCGCGACCGGGCGCCTGGAGCCCGAGCGCTATCTGGAGCTGCTCGACGAGCTGCACTTCGAGCCGGATGTGGCGCACCTCCAAAGCGCCTGAGGCGCCCTGCCTTTCGTCGATTTTGTGCCATCGACTCTCCTGATCTCTGCAATTGAGTGTCTACAATGAAATACTCGCGACACTGTCGCGAGAAATCACTTGCTGTGTGCAAATTCACGGAGCTGATTATGGAGTTTGTATGAAGCGAAACAACGATCGAATCCTAAAGCTACAGGTCAAAGGCTTGAAACCCGTATCGTCCGATTGCGTGTAAGTTCCAGGTAAATTCTGCTTAAGGGTCGCCTGTTATCCTCTCAAGCGGTTCGTTCTTTCTGCTGTGCTGGCCCGAAAAGATCAGTGGGCGGGCATACGAACCATGATGGCAGATCACGACCCGGGAGAATCAATGGCTTCACAAAATCTTGAGACCCAGCAAAATGGTCAGGCAGATTATCTTGAGATCATAGCGCTGATCGAACAAGCACGGGTGAATGCTTTTTACGCAGTCAACCGTGAGTTGATCTCACTTTACTGGGAGGTGGGCGGCTATATCAGCGACAAGATCAGGCAAGGGAAATGGGGCAGAGCGGTTGTCTCTGATTTTGCTCGATTCATCCAAATTGAGCATCCTGAAATCAAAGGTTTTTCAGCATCAAATCTCTGGCGTATGCGTCAATTCTATGAGATTTATTGTGACAATGAAAGACTCGCACCACTGGTGCGAGAAATTGGATGGACACAGAACCTGTTGATCATTGAAAGAGCGAAGACCGAAGAAGCTCGGGAATTCTATGTGCTTCTTTGCAAAAAGAACAGTTATTCTAAGCGCGAACTTGCGCGTCAAATCGATAGTATGCTGTTTGAGCGCACAGTGCTCTCCAAGGGGCGTAGCAGGTTGGTCAGCACCAAAGCAGCAACCCTCCCGGCTCTCCGAGATAGCTACATCCTGGAGTTTCTCGATATCCCCGAAAACCACAAAGAAACAGAGTTACGGAAATCCATCGTAGCGAACATCCGCAACTTTATTCTGGAGTTTGGTAAGGACTTCAGTTTCGTCGGCGAAGAGTATCGTCTTCAGGTCGGAAACGAGGACTTCCACATCGACCTGCTGTTCTTCAACCGCGAGCTGTCGTGTCTTGTGGCAATCGAGCTTAAGATTACTGACTTCAAGCCCGAACACTTGGGTCAGCTGGAGTTCTATCTGGAGGCTCTGGATCGCGACGTCCGCAAGCCTGGCGAGAATCCAAGCATCGGATTGATTCTGTGCGCAGGGAAGAACGACACAGTCGTTGAGTATGCGCTCAGCAGAAGTCTTTCACCCGCGCATGTGGCGGAATATCAACTGCACTTGCCGGATAAGACACTGCTTACTTCGAAACTGCGCGAGCTGAAGGAGCTTGCTGAGGCGATCCCGGAAAAGGGTTTGCCAATAACTAACCCATGCGTTAAAATGAGAAATACGCTTGATCGGTCGCCGCATGCCCGTGCATAAGGTTCGGGAGGTGATCTTGCGCCTGGAGGCTGACGGGTGGGAGTTGACTCGTGGTGGCAAAGGGTCACATCGGAAGTATAAGAAAGCAGGGCACGGAGCTCTTGTTGTTCCCGGGAAACTCAGCGATGACCTGAAGCCAGGAACCTACCGGAGCATCGCAAGATCTGCGGGATGGGAGTAAGGGGATCACAGCGATGGACTACATCTATAACGTGGTGTTCACGCCCGAGGGTATCGGTGGCTTTTCTGTTGAAGTTCCTGATCTTCCCGGATGTTTTTCCCAGGGGGAGACCTTGCGGGAGTCAGTAGAGAACATCACGGAGGCCATGGCACTTTATATCGAGGACTGTATCGCCTCACAGGAAGACATCCCCGACCCCTCGCCGATACAAGTTGAACGGCAAGGGGATGAAGCAGCGATGACGTTTCCTGTTGCCGTGACCGTCGACCCGCGGTATGTGTCGGTCGGCGAACCGTATCTGACCACCACAGAAGCGGGCGAACTTCTGGGAGTCAATCCATCCCGGGTGCGACAGTTGGTCTTGAGCGGCAGACTGGAGAGCAGGAAGCGGGGGAGAGACCTGCAGATAGCCCGGTGGAGCGTCGATGAATATCGTAAGTCGCGTGCCGTGTCCAGGTCAAAAGCCACGTCTGCTCAACTGCCGGTCCTCATCACAGGATAGGCGTTGCGTTTACTTTGGCAATCGACCATCGACCCCGCCGTCCAACAGGCAGGTAACATTCTTGGCGCAGCGATACTCCTTAGATATAATAGAAGGCGCCAGAGGGGCGTCACCAGACGAAAGTACCAAGGAGGGGGAATCGATAGTGGGCATACGGGGGAAGACCGATCACAAACAGATAGCGGCCCTGGTCGAGTCTGCTCAGCAGGGCTCACAGGACGCCTTGCTCAAGCTCTACCAGCTCTACAGCCTGCCGATCTATCACTACGTGCGCAAGCGCCTGTACGGCTCTGACGAGGCGCTCGACGTCACGCAGGAGGTCTTCCTGCAACTGCTGCTCAAACTGGGCGAGCTGCGCGATCCGCAGGCCTTCCAGGCCTGGCTCTATCGCCTGGCCTCGACCCAGTGTCGCATCCAACGCGAGAAGTTCGCCCGCCGCCAGCAGGCCGAATCAGCTGCGCCCTTCGAGGAAGAGAGTGCGTCCATCGCCTCTGCGACCCCCAGCCCAGAAGACGCCCTGCTCTCATCCGAGCGCCGCGCCGAGATGCTCGCGCACATCGCCCAGCTCTCCGACGTGCAGGCAGACACCCTGCTCTTCTTCTACTACGTCGGCCTTTCCACTGAAGAGATCGCCCAGATCCAGGACGTCAGTCCCTCGGCGGTACGCAAGCGCCTCCATGACGCGCGCGCGTCCCTGCAGAAGCTGCTGACGCCCGAGGAGGCCTCCGCAGCAGAACCCGACCACCTGATGCGCCAGGTCTTCCAGGACGCGAAGGACAAACACGCCGACACCCGCATCCAGCGCGAGATCACTCTGGGACTTGCGGCCGTGGCGCCGATGCTCATCTCGGCGGGCGCCGACCCGACGACCGCAGCGCGCCTGCGGGTCTTTGCCGACGGCGCCGCCGGAAAGTCGTCGCCGCTACCTGCCCGGGAAGGTCTGTCCATCTTTGGCAAGATCGCGCTTGCAGCAGCAGCGCTGATGCTGGTCGCCGGCAGCGGCTATGCGCTCTATCGCCACAACACCGCTCCTGCTTCTGCCGCAGCGCCGTCACCGGTACCGGCCTCGCAGGCGACACCGGCACCGGCTCCAGCCCCTGCCCCGGCGCAGGTACCCGCGCAGAAGCCGGCCGCAGAGGGCGCCACAGCGCAGCCGGCGGCGCAGCAGACGCCGCAGGCAGCCCCCGCGCCCCAGCGCCCCGTGATCACGGTGGCGCGCCCCAGCCTAAGCTACGCGACAGGCACGACGCTGAGCCCAGCGACCATCATCGCAGACAGCGGCGCTGCTGCGAAGGCGGCCGACGGCACGGCGCTGCCGGTGACGCTGGCCGGACTTGCCGACGTCAACACATCCCATCCGGGACGCTATCTCTGTTATGCGCAGGCGACCGACACCGCCGGTGTCGGCGCGAAGACCCTGGTCATCACCGTCAACATCCAGTAA
>WQUG01000025.1 GCA_009785855.1 Actinomycetes bacterium | reverse complement strand
ATCCATCCTTGAATCCAGCAGTATCTTGCCCCTCACGGTCGCCGGATCGCGGAAGCGCTCAAACGCTTCTTTAGCCTGCTCCAGCGGATAGATCGTATCAATCATATCATCAGCGATACGCATCGTTTGGTTTGCGAACAACTCCTCCGCCTCGCGCCATTCCGCGCCCGGCCACGGGGCTGAATAGGACATCCAGGAGCCGCGCACCGTCAGCTCTTTGCGGTTAAGGTTCTCCCACTGCAGGGCGCTGAGCTCGACCGATGACTTCGGGGTGCCGATGAAGCAGACCTGAGCGTGCGGACCCGCCAACTCCAAGGCCAGCGCGATCGTCTCCGAGGACCCTGCCACGTCGAAGACATGCGTCAGTCCTTCCATCTGCTGGGCGTGCTCTTGTCCCTCGTGGCTTGAGGTGTCGACCACGTCGGTAAGTCCCAGTACTCGCGCGCTCGACAGACGCTTCCCGGACACATCGAAGATGGTGACCGAGCTCACCTGATACGCTTTCAGCGCCTGGGCGAGCAGGAGTCCGATCGTCCCTGCGCCGATGACCCCTACCCGGGCCTGTGGCTGGGGATCCAAGCCGGAGAAGCCGATCAGGCTGGCGCCATGCAGCGCCACGGTCGCCGGCTCGAAGAACGCGGCCTGCAGCATGCTGACCTCATCAGAGATCTCGACGATGTTGCTTTCGGGTACCGCGACATACTGCGCCATGCTCCCCTGCAGACTCGTGCCGATGAAGGTGAACGATCTGCACAGCGCGTAGTCTCCACGCTTACAGGGCTCACAGGTCATGCAGGGCACCAACGGGGCGGCAGTGACGCGCTTGCCTGCCAGGGCTGCGTCGACACCAGCGCCGACTGCTTTGATGGTTCCCGAGAACTCATGCCCGGGTATGACCGGGTATGACTTCACCCACCCGTTGAAGTAGCGAGGCACATCCGATCCGCAGATTCCGGTCAGGGCGACCTCGACCAGAACCTCGCCGGCGGCAGGTTCGGGGCAGGGCAGGTCGATGATCTCAAGCTGCTCGATAGCGGTGAGTGAGACTGCTTTCACCGGCGCGCCTCTAGAAGTAATAATCATGGAAGAGTTGTTTGAACACTTCCATGTCGTGGCGATAGGTGATCTTGAGATTGATGAGCGGGGTCGGGACCACCTGCATCGGGATGTCGAAGGCGAGCGCCAGAGCGCCGGCAGAAGAGTAGGCATCCAACTCCGCGTCAGTCAGACGTGAATAGATGTCCCAGATGCGCTTGAACAGGAACGACTCAGGGCTGGCCGCGACGATGACGTTCTCCCGGGGGATCACCGCTGTGACGAGACCCGTGTCGCTGTCCTTGCTATACACGGTATCGTATTGAGGCTCCCCCATCGTCGCCCCGCCGATCGCGCGGGTCGCTTCGATCAGGTCGTCAAGAGCCTCGTCGTCGACGTAGGGGTGGGTAGCGTCATGGATCAGGATGACGTCGTCGGGAGACGCGCCTTCCGCCGCCTGCGCCAGACCGTTGCGCACTGATCCGGAGCGGGACTCGCCCCCGGTGACGACCTCGACCGGCAACGAAAGCTCCAGGCTTTTCACCCAGTTGCGCGTATATTCGACCCACTCGCTATGGCAGACGATAATCGCGCGATCGACACTGGGGCAGGTCGCATATTTCTCGATGATGTAGGAGAACACCGGTTTGTCACCTACCGGGATGAACTGCTTGGGGATGTCAGCGCCGAAGCGAGTCCCTGAGCCGCCCATCATCAGTAACAGGATGACCGATGAGTCTTTGTTGCTGTTTTGCACGCCACATGATCCTTTCGATAACAAGAATGCCAACAGGAACTTGGATAATGATGTTGTGTTCTGCGAAACGCCAGAACGTTATCAGTATACCGTATGAACCGGAAACCTGTCTTGGGATGGTATCATAAGGTGCATCGGAAATCGGACAACAAGACAGGAGGTGTCGCGCACATGAACATCGCCATCATCTTCGCAGGAGGCGTCGGCGCCCGGATGTCGAACACCGGCGTTCCCAAGCAGTTCCTCAAAGTCTACGGTAAGCCGATCCTTATCCACACGCTGGAGAAGTTCCAGGACTGCCCTGCTATCGATGCGATCGTCCTTGCTTGCGTCGAGAGCCACCTGCAGCTTGCCACCGAGCTCGCTGAGCAGTACGCCATCACGAAGTTGAAACGTATCGTCGCTGGAGGTTCAACTGGTCAGGCTTCGATCTATGCCGCACTGAAAGCAGCGGCAGACCTCTCGACCAGCTCAGAGGATATCGTACTGATACACGACGGCGTACGCCCCCTGATCAACAGTAAACTCATCGAAGACAACATCAAGACGGTCCGGGCCTACGGAAGCTGCATCACCTGCGCCCAAACGAAAGAGACCGTCGCCCTGGTGGATAAGAGCGGCGCGATCACGATGCTCACCCAACGTCCCGAAACGAAGCTCGCGCGTGCGCCTCAAAGCTTCTACCTGACTGAGATCCTTGAGGCACATGAACGGGCGCTCGCCGATGGCCTGACTGACATCATCGACTCCTGCACGCTCATGATGAACTATGGCAAGACCCTCCAGATCCTGGAATGCGATAGCCAGAACATCAAGATCACGACCTTCGATGACTACTTCCTGTTCAAGGCGATCCTCGAGATGCAGCAGGATGCCGCCGTTTTCGAGTTCCAGCTGGAAGAGGACTGATGGGGCCCCTGGCGCAGACGCTGATCGGTCAGCTCCCTCTCAAGTCGGCGCTACAGGATCGGTCGTTTCTGGTTACCGGGACCACCGGGATGATCGGAGGCGCGTTAGTCTCTTTCCTGCGTGAACTTACTTGCCTGCTGCCCGGGCTCAACTTGCGGATCACCGCACAGGGACGTAGCGAAGAGAAGCTTTCGCGTCTGTTCTCCCACTCCCCCGATCTCGATCTCCTGGTCTGCGATGTCGCCGACCTCGGCGCCTGCGACAAGCGGTTCGACTTCCTGGTCCACTGCGCCGCGCCGACGGACAGCCGGTTCTATGTCGAACACCCCGTCGAGACCATCCAAGCCATCGTCTCCGGAACACAGGCCATACTCGAGTTGGCAAGGACCGGCCAGGCGCGCTCGGTCGTCGTTCTTTCGAGCATGGAGGTTTACGGCAGCCCTCTGACCGAGGAGCCGCTCACTGAGGAGATGCAGGGCTATCTTGATCCTCTGGCGCTACGCAGCAGCTATCCTCAGGCCAAACGCCTCGCCGAAACGCTCTGTGCCGCTTACGCAGGACGATACGCCGTTCCGGTGAAGATCGTACGACTCGGGCAGGTCATCGGACATGAACTCCAAGCAGATGATAAGCGCCTGATCGCGCAGATGATCCATGCCGTTCAGTCTGGCGATGATATAAAGCTGGCATCTGATGGCATGAGCAAGCAGACCTATCTGGGGATCGATGATGCCCTCAGCGCGCTGCTCTTCGTGCTTCTGAAGGGTGAAAACGGCAAGGCCTATAACGCCGCGAACGAGGAGACCTACTGTTCGATCAGAGAGCTCGCGGAGCTCGTCGCGACGCTTGCGCCGGAGAAGGGCATCAAGGTCCAGGTCGCCCAGCAGCCAGACGCGTCCCAGTACCCCCCGACGCGCGCGCTGCGCCTCGCATCGGATGCCCTGCGCGCTCTTGGCTGGGAGCCAACCCAGAGTCTGCGCCCCCTGCTGACAGCGCTTATCGCGGATTGATCACCGCGTCGATCAGACGATCGGCGTTGTGGCAGTCCTGATGATCGAAACCAAGCTTTCGGAACGCTTCTCTTTTTCCTTGTGAGTGATCCGGAGCCTGCAGTGCGTCAAGCAGTTCATCAAAGCTCCTGCACACGGGCCCCGGTGCGATCTGCTCGTAGTCCCAGTGGAAGCCTCTTGCTCCCTCGTAACTCTCAAGATCGAAGGCGAAGAAACACATCGGCCGATCGAGCAATGAGTATTCATAGATCACTGAAGAGTAATCCGTCACGAGAAAGTCGGCGCATAAAAGCAGCTCGTTGACGTCAAAGCCAGAGACATCGATGATGCGATCAGCGTACTCTGGCAGGATCACAGGGTGCTGGGTGATGAAGGGGTGCATCTTGATGAGGAAAACCGTGTCGTCACCACAGAGCTTGGCTATCTTCGCGAAGTCGAGCTCCTCATACGGATAGAACGCCTGAGCCTGGCCCGTGCCACGATATGTCGGCGCGAACAATATCCGCCGCTTGTCCCTGATACCGGGGCGATGGGAGAAGAGCTGCTCCTGCGCCCGTTGAGTGGCATCCGGTGCCAGGAAGAGATCGATCCGGGGCAGCCCCGTCGCCAGGAAGCGCTCAGCTGGCAGAGCGAAGACCTCCTGGTAGACCTCGATCAGTGCCGTTGAGCCCACGACTACGCGGTCATAGTGACGGTGGCTTGAGCGTAGCGCCTGCGGCGACCCCTCCTTGCCGAAGCGCGCATAACCAACGGCCTTGAAACCGACTCCCGCGTGCCAGACCTGGCAGAGCAGAGTATGAGCGCCGAGCGTGATCTGGTTGAAGATCGGCGCATAGTCATCTATGAAGATAACGTCCTGCCGCGCCAACAAAATGACCAGCCGAAACCATGACCAGGCCTGCGTGAAGGGGGACGACCGCAACGTCTCCTGGAAGCGATGGACGATCTTGTGACTCTCCTCAAGACCACGCTCCCTGAGGCGCAGATCGAGAGCCAGCAGGTTCCCCGAGATCCGGTTCTTCGTCTCCGACAGAAGCATGAGGCGGGTTCCGTCATGGCGTGAGCTCCGGTATGCCACACGATAGACTGTCTGCAGGAGAGCCCTGAGCAGGCCGGCAGCAAGAGGCACGCCTTTCTGGGCAAACACGACCTCCATCTTGCAGATCGCGCCATCGGCACGAAACTGCAGCTGGTATGACTCTCCCCTATGCCCCGAGTGGAAGGTTTGGGATGCGCTTTCCAGCTCAGCATGAGCCCCATCTGAAAGCGCAAGCGGATGTATGCTGCTGCTCTCGCGCAGAGCGAAGTACCAGCTCCCTCCAGTGAGCATCTCATGGCCTTGCTCACCGGTTACATTCGGGATGAAGAGTGTCGCCGTTGCGCCTGAGACGCGCAGCGGGTAGCAGCTCACCGGATCATCGGTGCTGACAACGACGACTTCTGCGTCTGGTGGCAGCGCAGACAACTCAAGATCCAGATAGGCGCGCCTCCACCGGATATGTTCTATGAGTCCTGCAGACATCAGGTCAACAGGGCCCTTCCAACAGCGGCATGACCAGATCGACGATGTCCTTCGTCGCCGTCGGCGTCATCCTGATATAGGTGTTGATGAACGTCCGCAGGTATCCCTTATCATAGGCAACCTCATCGATCGCCTTGAGGATCTCGCTGATATCGGGCGAGACGACTCCGGGGCACTCATGAAGATAGTCGAAGGTCAGGCCGCGCATCTGCTCGTATTTCTCGTAATCGAAGCAATAGAAATAGAGCGGGATATCAAGCACGCCCGCCTCATAGATGATGCAGGAATAGTCGCTGATCACTGCATCTGCGACGAACAGCATCTCGAAGGTCGAGAACGCATCAGGGATGATCGCCCGAGGGTCATCAGGCGTGACCTTCGAGAGGGGGTGTAGCTTGATCACCAGGTTGTAGCGATCGTAGTCGATCGTATCGACCAGCGCCGCGATCGCTTTGCTCAGCCCTCGCTCGTCCTTGCGGAAGGTCGGGCAGTACAGGATGGTCTTCTTGTCGGAAAGATCGCCCAGGCTCTCGTAGATCTTCGCGCGGGTTTCAAGCGCGTACTCCTTGCTGGTCAGCAGGTCAAGATGCGGGAGCGGCTTGATCACTGCCTTGGCAGCAGCGCAGCCGAAGCCCGCCGCCAGGTCCTCGCTGTAGGCTTCAGAGCTGGCGAAGATGTAGTTGTAGTTCGCGTGCATCCGCATCGCGTGGGCGAGCCTCTCGGTAGAGCCTTCGTTCGTGCCCAGGGTAGTGTGTCCGAACTTCTTCATCGTCCCCATCGAGTGCCACATCTGGATGATCACCAGATCGGACTTATGCTTCCCGATGCTTGCCAGGATGCAGTAACTGTCGAGGATCACGACGCTCGAGCCCGCGAAATGATACATCTGACGCAGCATGTGGAAGCCATAGGAGATCATGCCGGGCAGGCTTCGGTCGAGCATCTTGCAGAGCATGACGACTTCGGGCGCATCTTCCTGGAGCGCGAACTCACGCGCCAGTAGCTGGAAGTCGATGCCCGGCTTACCAGATTGCCTACTGGCCATCGTTATCTTGCGACGGGTGGGAACAACGATCTTGATGACGCTATAGATTCCGTTCAGTATAGCGAGCAGAATGGTTATCACAAAGATCCTTCGGGACGGGCATACGGACATTCCAATTCTAGCATCATCATCGCCTGACAGCCTACAATAGAAGCGGGAGGTGAGCGCCATGCCACTACTTGCTGCCTATATTGTGCCCCATCCGCCGCTTGCGGTCGCTGAAGTCGGGCGCGGACAGGAACG
>WQUG01000024.1 GCA_009785855.1 Actinomycetes bacterium | reverse complement strand
AGCCCGGCCTCGCGCAGGACCTGGAAGAACAGGTAGTTCGCCAAGGTCGCCGTTGACGAGGGCTTCCATACCACCGTGTTGCCCATCAGCGCCGGGGCGGTCGGCAGGTTGCCCCCGATCGAGGTGAAGTTGAACGGCGTGATGGCCAGGACGAAGCCGCTGAGAGGACGATGCTCGAGGCGGTTCCACATGGTGGGCGCACTCTCCGGCTGGTTCTTGTAGATCTCCTGCGCGAAGTACACGTTGAAGCGCAGGAAATCCGCCAGCTCGCACACCGCGTCGATCTCTGCCTGGTGGATGGTCTTGCTCTGACCCAGCATGGTCGCCGCGTTGATGCGCTGGCGCCAGGGGCCCGTCAGCAGATCGGCCGCCTTCAGGAAGATCGACGCCCGGTGCTCCCAGGGCATGGCAGCCCAGGCGTCTTTGGCGGCCAGGGAGCTCTCGACTGCCTGCTTCAACTCCTCCGGCCCCGCCAAGGTGAACTCCGCCAGGACATGCGCGTGATCATGGGGCATCACACACTGACCCTGGGCGCCCTCGAAGATCTCCTGGCCCCCGATCACCACGGGGATCTTCTGGGGAGGAGCCGCGGAGAGGCGTTCGAGCTCCTGCTCGATGCTGGCGCGCTCCGGTGTGCCCGGCGCGTAGGAGAGCACCGGCTCGTTGGTGGGAACCGGTACGTTGTAGATGGCGTTGTTCATGAGCTGCGTCCTCTCCGACCTCGTTGTGCTACCTGTAATATAGCACTACTCCAGCTTCAGCCAGTCGATGAAGCCGTCACCCTTGGGAAAAGCCTGCCGGGTGACGCCGGCGGCGAGAAGCGCCGCGGCGGCGTCTGCGAAGCGGTGGCCGATCTCGGCTTTGCTGTGCGCGTCGGAGGCCAGGGTGAAGTCCACGCCGCGCCGGACCAGCTCCGCGATGAAGGCGGGCGCCGGGTAGAGCTCGGCGCAGGGACGGCGCAAGCCCGCCGTGGAGACCTCGCAGAGCAGACCGGCCTCGCCTGCCACCTTCGCGGCCTGTTCATAGTAGGGGCGCGGGTCGCGCGGCCGGTGTCCGAACTTCTTGGGCAGGTCGGGATGCGACATCACGTCGAAGAGCCCCGAGGACGCCGCGGCGCACCAGACGCTGAAGTACTGCTCCCAGACCTCCTCGACATCCTTCGTGTCCCAGACCTGGACGCGCTCCGGATCGTCGAAGGCCCAGCCATCGAGCATGTGGACGCTGCCCAGCACGACCTCGACGCCGGCGCCGCGCGCGGCCGCGACCGAATCCGCAGTCCATGCCGGGTCGGTGTCGAGCCAGTCGGCCTCGGCGCCGATCACGAGGTCCGCGCCCAGGACCGAGCGCTCACGCAGGATCTGGAGCGCGCCCACATAGCTCGGAAGCTCCCCGGGATACATCGAGACGACGCGATCCGAGTCGACCTCGTCAGGAAGCGGCAGATGCTCCGTGATGACGCCCCCGACCAGCGTGCTCGCCTCAAGGGCCGCCACCATCTCCTCGATGCTGTGCTCGGCGTGCCCGCAGAGCACCGTGTGCATATGGCAGTCGGCGAAGCGTCGATTCACTTGAAGCGTCCCCGGATCTCTGCCGCAAGTTCCTCGGCGCTGAGTTCGTAGCGCGCGCAGGTCACGAGCGTGTGGTACAGCAGGTCGACCACCTCGTAGCGCAGGTGGTCGTGATCATGGTCCTTGGCGGCCATGACCACTTCAGTGGCCTCCTCGCCGACCTTCTTGAGGAGCTGGTCCTCGTCGCCGGTCAGCAGCCGCGCGGTATAGGACGCGTCGGCCTTCGCGGCGCGGCGGCCCTCGATCACTGCCCAGAGCTCATCGATGGTCGCCCCGAGTGTCGGCGTCTCAGTCATCTGGATCTCCTCCCAGTGTCCGGAAAAAACAGCTGCGCGCGCCCGTATGGCAGGCTACGCCGTCGCCGCCCTGACGCACGCTCACGAGCAGCGCGTCACCATCACAATCGTAGCGGATAGCGACGACCTCCTGGACGTTGCCGCTCTCCTCGCCCTTGTGCCAGAGCCGCTTGCGCGATCGCGACCAGAACCAGGTCTGGCCGCTCTGTTGCGTGCGCGCAAGGGCCTCGCGGTCCATCCAGGCAAGCATCAGCACCGCGCCGTCAGTCGCGTCCTGCACGATCGCCGGGATCAGACCGTCCGCGTTGAAACACAGCTTATCGCTCACCGGGCGACCTCGATCCCCGCGTCGCGCATCGCTTGCTTGACTTGCGCGATGCTCAGGATCCCGAAGTGGAACACGCTGGCGCCGAGCACCGCGTCAGCGCCCGCTTCCAGCACCGCCTCGACGAAGTGCTCCGCCGTGCCGGCGCCCCCGCTGGCGGTCACCGGCAGGGACACGGCATCGACGACCGCCCGGGTCAGCGCGAGGTCGAAGCCGTCCTTCGTGCCGTCGCGGTCCATGCTCGTGAGCAGGATCTCCCCGAAGCCGAGCTCTTCAGCTTTGCGCGCCCAGTCGACCACGTCGATCCCCGTGAACTCGCGGCCTCCGCTGATGACCACTTCCCACTTGTCGCCTGCGCCCGGGATCTGGCGCGCGTCGATGGCGGCCACCAGGCGACGGGCGCCATACTGCGCTGCTGCCGCGCGGACCAGCTCGGGGTCGCGCACCGCCGCAGACCCCAGCGAGACCTTGTCCGCGCCGGCCTCAAGCACGGCGTCGATCTCGGGCAGGCTGCGCATGCCACCACCCACGGCGAAGGGCAAGGTCGTGGCCGCGCGGGTGCGCCGCGCCACGTCGACGCGCGTGGGGCGCTCCTCATGGGTCGCCGTGATGTCAAGGAAGACCAGCTCGTCTGCCCCGGCTTCCTGGTACGCCGCCGCCATCTCTGCCGGATCGCCCACGTCCTTCAGGTCCACGAAGTTGATACCTTTGACCACGCGCCCCTCGTTCATGTCCAAACAGGGGATCACTCTCTTGATCGTCATCGATCTGCCGCCTTTCTTGTTGTTGTTGCTGTTGTATCGATCAACTCAAGCACCTGCCTGAGTGTGAACGCGTTCTCATAGAGCGCCCGTCCGATGATGACGCCTTCGACCAGCTCATCGCCGAGCTCGGCTGCCGCGCGCAGGTCCGCAAGCGTCGCCACCCCGCCGGAGACGATCACGGGAAAGCCGCAGGCGAGCGCCACCGCTTCGTAGAGTTCGGACTGGATGCCCGTCTGCATGCCGTCGCGCGCGATGTCGGTATAGACCAGGTGGCGCAGGCCCCAGGAGGCAAGCTCTGCAGCCAGCTCCAATGCGGGCGCCCCGCTGGTCCGGGTCCAACCTTCGACCGCGACCATACCGTCGCGCGCGTCGATGCCTGCCACCAGCGCAGGGGCGCCGAAACACGTGACTGCCGCGCGCACGAAGGAAGGATCTGTCGCGAGCTTGCTGCCCAGCACGACGCGGGTCGCGCCGGCCTGCAGCAGGCCCTCGATAGCCTCAAGAGAGCGCAGACCGCCGCCGACCTCGATCCGCAGCTCCGGCAACTTGCGCGCGATGCGCGCGATGACCTCCGTGTTGCACGGACGGCCCTCGCGGGCGCCGTCGAGGTCGACCACATGGAGCCACTGGGCGCCCTCCTCCATGAACGCGCGGGCGCGGTCCAGGGGATCGTCATCGTAGACCGTGACCCGGGCGTAGTCGCCCTGGGCCAGGCGGACGGCCTTGCCGCCCAACAGATCGATAGCGGGAAACACCTGCATCTACAGCGCGCCTTTCGTCGACGGCACGCCGCTGACGCGCGGATCGAGCGCGACAGCACTGCGCAGGGCGCGCGCCGCCGCCTTGAAGGCCGCCTCCAGGATGTGGTGACTGTTCTCCCCGGCAAGCGAGCGCAGGTGCAGCGTGAGGCCTGCGTTGCTGCAAAAAGCGATGAAGAACTCCCGGGCAAGCGTCGTGTCGAAGCTGCCGATAAGCTCGATGGGGACCGCGACCTCATAGTGCAGCTGGCCGCGCCCGCTGATGTCAGCGGCCGCCAGGACCAGCGCCTCGTCCATCGGGACAAGCGCGTCGCCGAAGCGCGTGATGCCGCGCTTGTCTCCCAGAGCCTGGGCGAAGGCCTGCCCCAAGACGATGCCGACGTCTTCGACCGTGTGATGGTCGTCGACCTCCAGGTCGCCGTCTGCCTTCAGCTCAAGGTCGAAGCCCCCGTGGCGCGCAAAGGCCGTCAGCATGTGGTCGAAGAACGCGCTGCCGGTACGGGCGTCGACTGCGCCGGCGCCGTCAAGGTCCAGCGTCAGGGTGATGTCGGTCTCGTTGGTCGCGCGCGTCAGTGTCGCGGTCCGTCCTGTGGTCATCGTGGTCCTTTCATCGTCTGGGCGAGCGCGTCCAGAAAACGGTCGTTGTCCTGCGGGGTCCCTACGGTCACCCGCAGGCAGTCGCGCGTGCCCCGACCCGCGGAGAAGTCGCGGACGAGCACGCCGTGATCGTCGAGCAGGCGCTGGGCCACTTCGCCGGCGCCTTCGACCCGCAGCAGCAGGTAGTTGGCGGCAGAGGGCCAGACCCGCACGCCGGGAAGCGCCGCCAAGGCCGCATACAGCCGCTCGCGCTCGCTTCGCAGCTGCTCAAGGCCGGGCTCGAAGGCCGCGCGCTCATCAGTCGCCAGCTCGCCGGCCCACTGCGAGAACGCGTTGACCGAGTACGGCATGCGAACCTTCGCGAGCGTCGCTGTGACCTCAGGCGCCGCCAGCGCGAAGCCCAGCCTGAGCCCTGCCAGCGAGAAGGCCTTCGAGAAGGTGCGCAGGATCACGAGGTTCGGATAGCGCTCCAGCAGCGGCAAGGCCGTTTCGCCACAGAACTCGCAGTAGGCCTCGTCGACGACGATCAGCGCGTCACTTGCCTCAAGCAGCCGGATGAGATCGGCCTGCGCCGTGAGCGCGCCGGAGGGGTTGTTGGGCGTGTCGATGATGCAGAGGTCGACGTCGCCTTGCGCCAGCAGGCCGACCGCCGCATCGATGTCAGGCGCGAAGGTCTCCGGATCGCGGTCGATCTCTGAGACCGTCGTCTCGAGGGTGCGCGCGTAGATCCCATACATCGAGAAAGTCGGCGGGAACAGCAGGACGCGGCGCCCGGGGCCGCCCCAGGCAAGCATCAGATCGAGCAGCAGTTCGTCGGCGCCGTTGCCGACCAGCACGCTGTCAGGAGCGATACCGTACTGGCGGGCAAGCTTCTCGCGGAGCGTACTCGCCAGCGGATCCGGATACCTCCGGTAGGCGAAGTCGCGCACGGTGGCCTCAAGGCGCGCCAGCAAGGGCTCCGGCAAGGTGAAGGGGCTCTCGTTGGCCGACATGACCAGGCACGCCTCACGGGCCACGTCTGCCTCATACGGACGGAGCGCGTCCACCGCAGGGCGAGGGGAACGGGCGGTAACAGGGGGGGTGAGGGGGGCTCGTTCGCGTACGCGAGCGACCCCCCTCGACCCCCCTACCCCTCCCTCAGTGTCACCAACGCGCAGGCGCACCGCCATGCCGTGCGCCCACAGCCCCTCGGTCTCGGCCATCGTGATCACGTCGCCGGCCTCGGCCCGCAGCGCGTCCTCGGTATAGGACAGCACGCTCGACTTCTTCAGGAAGTCATCGGCAGAAAGCGGCGATGAGAAGCGCGCCGTACCCTGGGTCGGCAAGGTGTGGTTGGGACCCGCGCTGTAGTCGCCGACCGGTTCCGGCGTCCACGGTCCCAGGAACAGAGCGCCGGCACAGTAAAGCGACCCCAGAAGCGCGCGGGGTTCGCGCACCAGCACCTCCAGGTGCTCGGGCGCGATGACGTTGGCCGCCGCGACCGCGTCTTCAAGCGTCTCGCACACCAGCGCCACGCTGTTATCGGTCAAGGCAGCGCGCGTGATCGCTTCGCGACTGCTCTGCTCGAGGAGCGCGTCCAGCTCACGCTCAACTTCCTCGATCAGTGACGGCTGCGTGGTCACAAGGTAGGTCGCGGCGCGTGGGTCGTGCTCGGCCTGCGCCATCAGGTCGATGGCCACCAGGCGCGCCTGGGCGCTCTCGTCTGCCAGCACCAGCACCTCGGAGGGCCCGGCGATCATGTCGATGCCCACCACGCCCTGCACCAGCCGCTTGGCCGCGGCAACATACGCGTTGCCCGGTCCGGTGATCTTGTCGACGGCCGGGATGCTCTGGGTCCCGTAGGCCAGCGCGGCGATCGCCTGGGCGCCGCCCACCTTGTAGATCTCCGTCGCGCCGGCCATATCGGCCGCGACCAGCGTCGAAGCGGCGATGCGCCCGCCTGCGCCCGGCGGCGCCACCACGGCGATCTCGGCGACGCCGGCGACCGTCGCCGGGATCACGTTCATCAGCACGGTACTGGGGTAGTCAGCGCGTCCCCCCGGGACATAGACGCCGACACGACGCAGCGGCGTGACCTGTTGTCCCAGCATAACGCCGTCGCGCGGCTCCTGATACCAGGACTGCTGCACCTGCTGCTCATGGAACTCCCGGATCCGCGCAGCGCATCTGCGCAGCGCGCCTGCCAGGCGCCCGTCGATGTCGGCATAGGCGGCGTCGATCTCTGCGCGCGTGACCCGCAGTTCATCGAGTTCGACCCCGTCGAAGCGAGCCGTGTAGTCGCGCAGGGCCGCATCGCCGCGCGCTACGACGTCGGCAACGATGTCGCGCGCGGCTTCCTCGACCGCCTTGTCGATGCCCCCGCTGCGCTCCAGCAGGGCCTCGGTCAGACGCTCTCCGCGCCCCAGCACGATCCGTC